>MGZZ01000016.1 GCA_001802795.1 Ignavibacteria bacterium GWC2_36_12
GTCAGGTGGCTTCCAAAGATGACTGCCAAAAAGAGAACCGAAGACTTAAGGTTTTTGTCAGGTGGCTTCCAAAGATGACTGCCAAAAAGAGAACCGAAGACTTAAGGTTTTTCTTCGATTCAATGCACTGGCTGAATGAAGATTATAAAAAAGCGGGATACACAAGAGAAGATTTCGCAACTTCGAAAGACAAAAAATATATTTTACAGAAATATAAAGATGAATATGCCAGGCTAAAAAAAATCGATGCGTTTGAAAAAGAAACCGGTATAAATGTCCGTAAGCACTTTCATTCTGTAAATAATGTATTCGCTCTCGAATCTATAAAAAAACAGATAGATGAACACAAATGGTATTTAAATGAAAAAGCAGAAGAGGAAATTAATATTAAAGAAGCGGCTTCTGCCTGGCTGAAAGAAGTTTATTATCCTATAATAAATGAATTCGAGAAATTGGATATATTTGAGTACTTCCCTTTTAAGAATTCTGTAGGACTATATGTTGATATAATGACGCATAAATATTATCTGAGCAGGGAAGCGGGAAAAGATATAGGCATCGAGGAATCGATTAAAAGCTATTTCGTAAAATATGCTGAAGATGTACCTCTTTTTTCTAAAGTAAAGAGTATCTTTAAAGGAATAAAAAAACTTTTTTATTAATGGATCAAAGAAAATTATATAAAACAGTCGAAACAATTGCTAACCGCGATTTTGCATCAGAGAAGGATATGCTCATTGAGGTGCTTAACCAGATTGTTGAAAACGAGCAAATTGGTGTTACCGGCGGAAGAATCTGGAAGCTTAATCAAAAGAAAGCTGCATACGAATTGCTTTATCAGACAGGAACTATCGAAAGAATAGATGAAAAATTTAAGTTAAAACTTGCAGCATACCCTGTATTCGATCTTATTGCAAAAGAAAGAACAATTCTTGGCGATGAAACGAACGAGGAGTTACGTAAAAAAGGTATTTTCAAATACTCGGCTTCGGGTGTTGGAGATAAGTTTAAAGTAAATGATAAATTTTATTACGAATATCTGCTTGCTCTCAACAGCGATTTCATTAATGAAGATTTTCGAATCACATTAAATATTATTGCCACTGCCGTTACTTCCCAGATTAAACAAAAAAGATTCCGGGTAAATGCAAAAGTACTTAAAGACGATCTTGATAAAGCAAGAGAGCTTCAGAAAAGCATACTTCCCGAACATGAATACAAATTTCACGATTACACGATATTTGGTGTTACACATCCTGCAGAAATAGTTGGGGGCGATTTCTTCGACTACCTTGAAATTGGAGACGAACATGAAAGACTTGGTGTAACTGTCGGTGACGCAGCAAGTAAAGGAGTGGTAGCGGCAGCCGAAGCTATGTACACTTCCGGCGCTCTTAGAATGGCAAGTAATTTTGAATTAAGAATCGCCCCTTTGATGAAAAGAATGAATCAGCTTGTTAATAAAATATTTGCCGACGATAAATTTGTTTCGCTTTTCTACGGTGAACTTTCAACTAATAAAGGTGGACTTTTTCTCTATTCAAATGCAGGGCATAATCCTCCGTACTTTATCAAACATAATTCAGATGAAATATTATATCTAAACCCTACCGGTCCTGTTTTAGGGCCCGCACCTACTGCCAGGTATACTGTAGAAAATATTAATTTTGAGCCGGGAGACGTTCTTTTAATTTATTCCGATGGAATAACGGAATCTGCAAATCCCGAGTTTGAAGCTTATGGAGAAGAAAGACTTATCGAGTGCTTCAAAAAAAACAGGAATCAGTCTTCAAAAGAAATATGTTACAGTATTCTTGAAGATGTTCTAAAATTTTCCATAGATGGGAAATATGCCGACGATAAAACTCTTGTTGTAATTAAAAGAGGAAGTTAGGCTTTTTTCTTGTTTTTTTTACTTTTCTTCAAAGTATCTATCTCAAAAATTTTATATCATTAACTCGTAATCATAATCGTACTCCTAATCTTAATCAGGTAATTTAATTTCGTGTTGATTAAGATTGCGATTAAGATTAAGATTATGATTACGAGTAAGCATTGTTTAAAACGAATCTCTGAGGTCCATTATGTTAAAATCAATTAATCCCGCAACCGGAGAGGAAATAAAATCTTATGAAGAAATGGAATTTGGGCAAATCGAATCAATTATCTTTGAAACAAATAAAGCATTTTTAGATTGGAAAGAAAAAGACTTTTCTTTCAGAAAATCTTTAATGAAAAAAGCAGCGGACGTTCTTAGAAATAATAAGAGTAGTTATGCTGAACTGATGACGATTGAAATGGGGAAACCAATTAAGCAGTCTTACGCTGAAGTTGAAAAATGTGCCTGGGTTTGCGATTACTTTGCAGATAATGCTGAAAACTTTCTTATGGATGAACAGATTGAAACCGATGCATCAAAAAGTTTTGTTACTTTTCAGCCGCTTGGAGTTGTACTTGCAATTATGCCATGGAATTTTCCTTTCTGGCAGGTATTCAGGTTTGCCGCACCAAATTTAATGGCAGGCAATGCAGGAATACTTAAACACTCTTCAAATGTTACCGGTTGTGCTTTGGCAATTGAAGAAGTTTTTCACGAAGCCGGTTTGCCTGAAAATCTTTTCAGAACAGTGGTTATTTCTTCCAAATCCGTTGGAGAAATCATAAATAATAAGAACATAACAGCGGTTACACTAACAGGAAGCGTTCAAGCCGGAAAATCCGTTGCAGAAAAAGCCGGTGCGGTATTAAAGAAAACGGTACTGGAGCTTGGCGGAAGCGATCCGTATTTAATCTTGGAAGATGCTGATCTTGAACAAGCCGCAGCAACTTGCGTTAATTCCCGTTTAATAAACGGTGGACAAAGCTGTATAGCAGCAAAAAGATTTATTATTGTTGAAACTGTTTACGATAAGTTTGAAAAACTGTTTATTGAAAAAATGAAACTGAAGAAAATGGGTGATCCATTTGATGAGGCAAACGATATGGGCCCTCAGGCTTCTGCCGACTTGAGAGATGATTTGCATAAACAGGTTGAAGAAAGCATTAACAAAGGTGCCAAACTTTTATTAGGTGGAAAAATTCCCGCTGGTAAAGGAGCTTATTATCCTCCAACAGTTCTTTCAGATGTTAAAAAAGGAATGCCTGCTTATGACGAAGAACTGTTCGGTCCGGTTGCTGCATTGATAAAAGTTAAAGATGAAGCAATTAGAGTTGCGAATGACACAATATTCGGTTTAGGAGCTGCAGTCTTTACAAAAGATGTAAAAAGAGGAGAGGAGATCGCTGCTAAAAAATTAAAAGCGGGCTGCTGTTTCGTAAATGAATTTGTTAAGTCTGATCCGCGTTTACCTTTTGGAGGGATTAAAGAATCAGGTTACGGCAGGGAGCTTTCAGCTTTTGGAATCAAAGAGTTTATGAATATTAAAACTGTGTTTGTGAAATAGAGATTCTGCCGAAGATTACTTGCCAATTATGAATCGATTCTTCTTGATTATAATCAAAAATAATTACTGATTTCATTACGTAAATTTTCTCTACTCCGAGAGCGCAAGAATTTTAGAGCTTAGTTACTGATACTTACCGAAGATAACTCCCAGAATACTCTCCCGAAGCAGAAATGTTGTAACTAAATATTTCTAATACAAAGGAGGCGTTATGAATTTCAAAAATCTCATGGTTATTAAAGCATTAGTTTGTTTTGCTTTTGGTATTCTATTACTTGCCATACCCGATAGATTACTTTCAATATTTGGAGCAACATTAAGTGCTGGAGGTATGTTTACAGCGAGGGAATATGGTGCTGCACTATTTGGAAATTTGTTTCTGTGTTGGTTTGCAAAAAATGCAGCAGAATCTGATGCAAGAAAAGCAATTATACTTGCTTTATTTGTCTACGACCTTATAGGATTTATTGTAACAACGATTACAGTTATTTCGGGAGTCCTCAATGCCTTAGGTTGGTTAATTGTCTTTGTATACCTATTCTTTACATTGGGCTTTGGGTACTTCTTAGTTAAACCACCTGCGGTCAAAAGCGCTTAGAGATATATAAAAAATGCAAACAGGTAATTATGATTAAAAATCTCCGAGGTTTTTAATCCGTTTACATTGAGCAAACTTAGGAGATTTATGTAAGTCGTAATAACTAATTCATTCATAAAAAGGAGATATAAGATGCTAAACAAAAAAGTCATTACCAGCCGTATGATATTTTTCATTGCATTCTACTCTCTAATCCTTGTTAATGTCGGCACTGCACAAACTATACATGATATAATTGAAGAGAGGGATTTAGGGTGAGTTCATCTTTAGGATAGATAATTGTACGCACGTTAAATATCTTAGTAAAAAATCACATCAAGATGGGATTGATGCCACAACGTCCAATTTCTATCTTGAATTATTAGTAACAATTAAGAAATCATAGGTGCCGGTATGAAAAATTTATTTTTAATTTTAATTCTTTATCTCGGTTCAATAATCTCAATTTACCCGCAGGATACAATAAATGTTCCTACAGAATATCCAACAATACAAGCCGGTATTAATGCTGCAAGTAATGGGGATGTTATCCTAGTTGCCGAAGCGACTTATTATGAAAATGTCAGAATCGAAAATAAAGCGGTTACATTGGCCAGTTATTTTTTATTGGATAACGATACCAGTCATATTTCAAAAACGATAATAAATGGCAGTCAGCCTATTAATACGGATAATGCTTCTGTAATAACTGTTAGTTTTAGTCAGGACACGGCTGTAATATGTGGCTTAACAATTACCGGTGGTTACGGAAATAAAGTTCCCGCTTCCAGCACCGAATGGGCGAGAGTAGCTGGTGGAGTAGCATGTGAAGCGTCAAATTTAATTATCTGTAATAATAGAATCATTGGAAATGTGATCGATAGAAATAGAGTTCCCGATCAATACACCGGAGGTTCGGGTGGCGGTATTGGAATTAATCCTCTTTTTACTGAAAATCTTTCGGTAGTTATTAGGAACAATTTAATTTCGAATAATTATATTGAAAGTCCCATGACGGGTGGTGGTGGAATTTTAATCAAAAATTTTTCCGGTTTAAAAAATTTTAATTATTTAATTGAAGATAATATAATTAGCAATAACACCAATTATAATACAGATGACTGGAAAGCTATGGGAGGCGGTATTGCTTTAGAATTATGTCTTCCTACTAAAGGAATAAAAATTATCAGAAATAATACTATCAGCAATAATCAGGCTATTTGTACCAATTCTGTTTCATCAAAACATGCTTTCGGCGGTGGAATGTATATTATTATTACAGAAACTTCTAGTACTGGATCGGAAGATAATGATCCGGGTCCTTATATATATAATAATATCATATCAGGAAATCATTCCGATTACCTGGGAGGTGCTGTGGCTGTATGGCGGGTATATTGGCCGATTGGTGATGTCCGAGCTTGGCCTTTAACATCAAACGGATATTATACGCCTAAACCTTCTTTTATCAATAACACAATTGTCAACAATACAGCACTGGATGGTTCAGGATTTTTTATAATGAATCACATTCCTTTTTTGATGAACAATATTTTGTGGAACCAGGCTCCTCAAAATGCTGTATGGGGAGAAATATTTTTAGGTAATGAACCACAATGGACTGCTTGGGTCGAAGGCAACAAGTACGGCGGTGCTAAAATGTTTTACAATGATATACAAGGTGGTTGGGATGCGGATAGCGGAGAAGGCAACATTGATTATAACCCTCTGTTTTCTGATACCTTATTTAATTTGTCTGCTGGTAGTGCATGCGTTGGAAACGGAATACCTTCAATTGATATTAATGGAATTTACTATACTTTTTCTTCAATAGATTTTTATGGTAATCTAAGACCTAATCCCATTGATTCTTACATTGATATCGGTGCAATAGAATCGCCATACGCGTGGATTCCGGTTGGTATAATAGATAATTCAAATGAATTGCCAAAAGTGTTTTTGCTTTCGCAGAACTATCCCAATCCATTCAATCCGACAACAACAATAAAGTACTCAATACCAGAGATGAGTAAAATTACTTTAACTCTCTTTAATCTATTAGGTGAAGAAATAACAACTTTGGTTAATGAAGAAAAACCAGCTGGGAGTTATGAGGTTGAATTCAACAGTCATTCCGGCGAAGCCCGGAATCTGCCGAGCGGAGTTTCCGCCAAAGGCGGATACGCCTCCGGTGTATATTTCTATCAATTAAGAGCAGGAGATTATTTACAAACTAAGAAAATGATTTTTTTGAAATGAAGAAGATGATACTTTTAAAATAATAACTAATCATTAACAGGAAAAATTCAGAAGTTCCGGATTATTTCGGAACTTTTTTATTGATACTTGCTAAATAAAAACTGTCGCCAGTCATTAAGCTTATTTTTGTTGACAATGATTCAAAATTATTGCTGATTTCATTCAGTAATTTATCTCTACTTAGAGAGAGCAAAAGTTTTAGAGTGAGTTTCCGAATTACTTGCTGAGTCCACAACAAGAATACTCTCCCGAAGCCGATAATAATATCAATCAACTAATTTATTAGGAGGTTTGTATGAAAAAGTTACTTGCTCTTTTGTCATTTTTTTTATTCACAGTTTTCATCTGCACCGGTTGTCAGCAGCAGGAGGAAAGGACTTATACTGATGCTGAAGCTCGGAAGAATAAGGATAATGCAACAAAACTATGGAATGGCGGTGATATTGCAATTGTCGATACCTTGTATTCCGCAGACTGCATATATCACAGCGCAGATTTTTTAGATGCAAAAGGACCTGAGGAAATTAAGGGGTTTGTTAAATGGGTTTATACCGCATATCCGGATTTTGCAATAACATTGGATGAACCTATGAAGTTTAAAGATAGAACAGTTATTACATTTAAAGCTACGGGAACCAACGACGGACCATTGGGAGAAAATATGCCCCCGACTGGTAAGGAAATATCATTCACCGGAGTCAGCATATCAAAAATAGAGAATGGTAAGATTACTGAAGAATGGGTCTACTATAATCAGTTACCGATATATAACCAGTTAGGTTATAAACTTGTACCGGCAGAAGAAAAAGAAGTGAAGAAATAAAATTTATAAAGGAGAATTTATGAAAAAGATATTTTTAATTTTTATGCTGCCAGCAGTCTTATTACAATTTTTATCGTGTAATAAAGAGAATTATTCCGAAAAAATAAATCCGCTTGTAGATAAATATATTGAAGCGTGGAATACTGGTAATCTTGCTCTATTAGTTGGGGTTGTTGATTCTTCTTTTGAACTTAGAAAGATTCCTGACTTCGAACCTATGCGAGGAATTAAATCTTTGGAAGATTATATAATCCGCAGCCGCACTGTCATCCCTGATTTCTTCTTAAAGGAAACTGACAAACTTTTTATAAGTGATACCGCTGTAGTAGTTACCTGGATATTTACTGGAACATATAAAGGTGAAAGTGATTTACCACCAACAGGAAGTAAAATTAATATACCGGGATTCAGTATAATTTATTTTAATGGCAGTAAACTTACAGGCGAGTGGATAGCATTCAGCGACTTAACCTGGGTTAAGCAACTTGGATTTTCATTAGTTCCGCCTGCAAATAAATAGTTTGGGAAAATGGTTTATTTCGAAGAAGAATGAACCGGGATTTTATCAGGTTGAATTTAGTGCGTATAATCTGCCAAGCGGAGTTTCCGCTAAAGGCGGATACGTCTCCGGTGTATATTTCTATCAATTAAGAGCGGGAGATTTTATACAAACAAAGAAAATGATTTTGTTGAAGTAAAAAATGTGGGGCGAGACACTGTCTCGCCCTGAAATAGCGAAAATCTATTTAGATATTTTTTCCGGAAATAAATAGTTCATTAAAATTTTATCCTGGCGATATACATCATCTCTGAAATTTATTTCCCCGTTGTTATCTACCCAGGCTGTATAATAATCAACGAACAGGGGAATCTTCTTTTCGAGAGTAATTTCTGTTGTCTCACCAAAGCTTGCATTTTTTCTGAGAGCACTTCTTTTTTGTTTATACTCCGCTACTTTGGTTTTATCCTCTACTTTTTGTCCTATCTCAATTTTCAAATAATCTATGTTCCATTTGGGATGATTCCTAAGAATATATTCTGCAAGCTGTATGGGCTTCTCTACACGTATGCAGCCGTGACTTACTGCTCTGTTTGAATAAGTGAAAGGCGCTTTGCTGGGAGTATCGTGCAGATAAATTCCAAAAGGATTTTTAAACATAAATTTAATTTTACCTAATGCATTTCCTACACCGGGATCCTGTACAATTTTGTATGGAACATATTCAAGAGACAATTCTTTTAAATTAATTTCATTATGGTTTATTTCAACCCCGTTCCTATATACTTTGAAATTTTTTTTATCAAGATAACTCGAATCCTTTTTTATACCGGCTAAAATTTCTTCCCTTATAATACTATTGGGCACTATCCAGGTCGGGTTAAGAATTAAATTTGAAATCTCACTATAAACACAAGGGGTTTCCCAATCATCGGGTTTATCATTCAGCCGTTTTGTCTTTTTGAAAACTTCAAATCGTTTATCATAATTTGCAGCTCGTCTTTTCCCGGTACAAACCTTGATGCTAAATAGTTCTTTTTTGTTTTCTATAACGTATAACCTGAAATCGGGGATGTTTACAACTATATATATTGAAGTATCCGTGTAATTATTCCATCTGAATCTTTCAAGGTTAATTTTTATTTTGTTGATATATTCTTCCGGAGCGATGTTTAGTTTTTCTATTGTGCTTTTACCAATTACTCCATCATCTTTCAGTCCATGTAATTGTTGAAACTTCTTAACAGGATTTAAAAGCAAAGAATCATAAACAGAATAATCTTTTATTATAACTTTTGAAGTATCCAGGGAACCGAGAGTAATTAATCTATTTGTTATAAGCTGATGGGAAGAATTTTTATCGCCCGGTTCTATCTTTTTATCCGGAACGGGAATAACTTTCCATTCAAGGTTTTTGTAAGCATTAAAATGTTTTAATGCTTTTTGCAGTTTTATATAATTTTCATTTTTTGGTTGAATATCCTGTAGATATTGAAGAATGTTGGCTTGCCTAAGCGGTTCAAATAAATCTCTTTTTGAAGAATCAACAACGGGCAAATAGTAAGTTTCAAGAAAAATTTTTGTTGGATTCACAACACCGTATCGCATATGGTAAGCATATTTCAGTATCCCATAACATGCAAAAAGTTCAGAATTGGCAAGCTGAATATATTTGTCGGGGTTATTAATAGTGTCAATAATCGCGCTGAAGAATTCTTGTTTAATAAGGCTGCAATAATATTGTTCGGGGTTTAAACCATGTTCATCAGCTTTTTTTAAAACTGACAGCAGCAAAAAAATAAAATCTTTTTGCTCAAAGCTTTTTATAAAAACAGGCTGAAAATTTCGCGCAAAGTAAAAATCTTTTAATGTATCGAGGTATTGAAAAGAAGAGTCTTTAAGAAAGACAGAAAATTTATCATCATTTAATCTGTTTTTAAGAGTTAATTGATATTCGGAATAATTGAATTTTAGTTTTTCATTAAGTCCCGGTTTTACGGGAGGATCTTTTTCACATCCTGAAATAAAAAGCACAACGATCGAGCAGAATATTACTAACCCCATTATTATTGATTTCATAGGTCGAAAGGGTAATATGTTTTATTAGAGATTTGTTTAATGATGTAAAACCAGATAAATATTTAATTAAATTCCTGTCACTTAATTTACTGAAATATCTATTGATTTAGTCAATTAGAGGTTCCCATTTTTTTCATAAAAACTTATAACCTCGTTCTGAATACTTAATTCAGAATCTGAATTCTTATTCTAAAATTTCAAAGTAAAAGTTGTTTCCCCCGGTTTAGAATTAACTCTAATGTTACCGCCATGAGATCGCATTATCTGCCGCGATAAACTTAAACCAACTCCGGACCCATTCTTCTTTGTGCTGAAAAATGGAATAAAAATTTTATCAACTGCTTCTTCGGGAATTCCTGGTCCGTTATCAATAACTTTAATCAGAATATTTCCTTTTTCATCAAGATTTGCCGTTAAAGAAATAGCCGGGTTTTCTTTACCATCCAATGCAAATGTTGAATTAACCATAAGGTTAATTATAACCTGTTCAATCTGTTCTGAGTCGGCGGTCAGTTCAAGTGTTTCCGGGTCAACTCTTAAGGAAAACTTTATTCCTTTCTCTTTCATTTGCTGCCGCATCAGCTTTTCAATGTTCCTGAATAATTCTTTAATCTGGAAAATTTTGAAATCCGGTTTGGGCACTTTTGTAAGTGTTCTGTAATTATCAACAAAATGAATAAGACCTTCGCTCCTCTTTTTTATTGTGCTGATTGCCTCTTTAATATCCTCAACGACTTCTTCATCGAACTTATTATTGTTCGAAAGTATAGTTGTAACTGTTCCCGCAAGTGAAGAAATGGGAGTTATTGAGTTCATAATTTCGTGAGTTAATACCCTGATTAATCTTTGCCATGCTTCCATTTCCTTTTCTTCGAGTTCTGTTTCGATATTCTGAAGAGACACGAGCGTATATTTCTGATCTCTCTGTTTGAACTCGGTTGCATAAACAATAAGCTGAGTGATATCATTTTCTGTAACAATTTTTATTGTAGCTTTTTCGCCCGAACCGAGATTCAAAAACTTTTCCGCAAGTCCATCATTAATATTATTCAGCGTTGAAATGTTAGTTAAATGGGTGATATTGAATAATTTCTTTGCTGCATTATTAACAAACTCGATTTTTCCCTGAACATTAAATGATATTAAACCGACTCCAACATGCTGCATCACCGTTTGGAGAAACCTGTAATTTTCTTCCTTCTCACTTCTTGTAGAAAGAAATTTCTGTATTACCTCGTTAAAAGATTTGTTTAAGTCTTCAAATGAAGAACCCACGGTTGTATTAACAAATGTCTGAGAAAAATCGGAATGCCTGACTGAAAGCAAAAATCTTGAAAGCTGCCTGTTGGTCGAGCTTACATAATGGATAAGCGAATAAAAAATAAATACGGCGAATACAAAAACAACGACAAGAGTTGCATACAGTTCCGTATACATCAAAAGATAAATGAATAAAACGATTGCCCCGGAAAAAAGTAAAACCCTGATGAGAATATTAAAAGTAAAATTCTTAAAAATTAAATTGATTGGACGTTTCATTTATTGCCGCTTTACTGCAATTAAAGTCATATCGTCATACTGAGGAGTATTTCCGGAAAAAGTTCTAACGTCATTTATTGTTTCGGTAACAAGCTGGGCAAGAGGTAGCTCTTTATTTTTTGTGATAACATCTTTTATTCTTTTGATTCCATAATTGTTAAAAGATGAATCACGCGAATCAGAAACACCGTCAGTGTAAAAGATGATAAGATCTTTTTCATTTAGTTTTATTGTTTGATCTTCAAAGCTCGATTCAAAAATTTTGCCTTCCTCAAGTCCGAGACCCATTCCTTTAGGTTTTATTTCTTTTATTATAGAATCATTGTTGATTGAGTGAAGAAGCGGCTCGTGCCCGGCTCTTGCAATTGTTAATTCATTTTTCAGATTATCGAGTATGGCGAAACACATCGTTACAAAAGAACCTCTCCTTAAGGACTGGTAAAGAAGCTGATTAACCTTTATTAGAGCCTCTTTTGGTGAAATATTTGTTTTGGTGAACGAAAGGAAAATCCCTTTAGTAAGTGTCATGTAAATTGCCGCAGGAAGCCCTTTTCCAGCTACATCGCCGATAACAATTCCCAACTTGTTATCTGCAAGCTCTATAAAATCGTAATAGTCGCCGCCGACTTCCTTTGCCGGCAAACAAAATCCCTGAATTGTATAACCATCAACAGAAGGATTCTTTTCAGGTAAAAGTCTTAATTGAAGCTGACGTGCAATCTCAAGTTCTCTGCCGAGTCTTTCTCTCTCAAGTTCATTGCGGATATCCTGAAGTGAAACGAGCTTATACATATCTCCGCGCAGCTTAAACTCGCTCGCATAAATAGAAAGATTCATTTCTTTTCCATTAGAGCTAAACTTAAACAATTCCTGCTCGCCGGTTCTTATATTATTCAGAATATTAACAAATTCAGGATTCACATTTGCCAGTGTGTGTATGTTTTTTATTTCGTTAATGTGAAGAATTCTTTTTGCCGATTCATTAAGTAAAGTAACTTCCCCTTTTTCATTAAAAGAAATTAATCCCGTTCCAACCTGTTTAACAATTGTCTGCAGGTACAGGAAATGTTCTTCAGTTTCGGAACGCGTAACCTGGAATTGCTTTATAACATTGGTTAAAGATTTATTAAGCTCTTTAAAAGATGGACCGAGTTCCTTCGGCATTATTATCCTGTTAAAATCGGAATGTTTTACGGAATTGAAAAACTTGGTTAATTCATAGTTGGTTGTATTTACATATCTTGTTAAAAGATAAACCTGCACGATTATTAATACCGAAATGATTACTTCAGTTGCTGCTAAGTGGTTATTGAAATAAATATAAGCCAGCAGAAAAACTGATGCTGTTAAAATTAAAACTCTGATTATTAAACCAATCTGGAATTTTTTCATTGATAATCATTAGGGTTAAGTTTATTTATTAAATAAATTTTGTCGCATCACTCAACACAATATTTTTCTGATACCAAATTTCCCACTCTTTCTCATTTTCTACTTTTAATTTTGTCTGACCATCCAATGAGATGTATTGATATTCAGGATTAAATGGAATCAAATTACATAAACATATATCGGCGCAACATTTTTCATATGGTATTTGTGGAGCTTCTGATATTTTGAATACTCTCCCAACAATATCTTTCGAGCAATCATCACAACAACCTTGAAAACTTACACAAACGATATAACTGTTAGAAGGTCTTAATTCTAATCTTGTCCTGTTAGCTATATAGTTTAATTCATTACATAAAGCTGAATGCCAATCTATATTTAATAAGAAAACATCACCCCTGGGTAATATTTCACGTATTTTGTTTACAACCTTATAGACCGATTGTCCTTTAATTATATTCTCATCAATGATAATTTTTCTCAAATTTTTTAGTTGCTCATTATTTAAACATTTAATAGTGGTATTAGAGTAATCTAGAGCAACATCAATTCTTTTAGCTACTTCTAATGGTAAACTATTTATTTTTGCAATTTTCTTAGCTTCGTTTGAAAGAGGAAGCTTTGTAATTGGAGGTATGGCGGATTTGTATTTCTCTTTAGAATAAATTGCTCTACCAACAATATATGCTCGGATTAACCAACGAGGATTATCATCATTAAAATATTTCTTAAGAATTTTTTCTACAATATGACCAATTATTTTTGCTTGTTCTTCAGTAGTATCATAATTTTTATCAAACAGAATTTTTTCTTTTCTTAAATGTTTTTCTAGGCTTGAGTAAAATTTATTGATATTAAAATCCCCAAAGCCGTTTTCAAATTGTTCAATAAACTGTTTTTCTTTCAGCTTTTTAATGAATTTTGGATAATCATCATGATCAAATATTTTATTTTCATAAATTTCGTTTAATTTAGACTTGTACGAGACATAAGCCTTCTTTATTTCATCATCGATTCCAACCTCAGGGTTATCTATGTATTTACTTAAAAAATTATAATCATTTTCATTAAGAGGTAAAGATATTGAATAAGTTTTTACCCTTTTCATTTTAATATACTACTATCATATTAGTTGCTAATTAAATAATTCTGGATTTCTTCTGATGTTTAGTTTTCTAACTTCGGATAAAAAATCAGTAGTGTTTGCACTATGTATTAGACTTTTGTGTAATGTTAATGCCAAATATTTTTTGGACGCTATAAGAAATTCCTTTTCTTTTTGTGAAGTAGAACTTTCTATTAGAGGTAAAGTATCGAATAGGATTAAAAAGACTTTCGCAAGTTTTTGTATATAACCGTTCGCTTCTTCATTTATTTTATTTTTGTAAAGATAATTTAAATCTTCTCTTATATATGAAAGTGAACTAGGAAGGTTATTTAAATAACAATAAGATATTACTTTTATAGCATTAAATAGGATTTGAGTTAATATCTCATTATTAATTATGTTATCAATTTCTCTGTCATAATCTCCTAGTCTATAAAATGAAATCGCGTCTTTAAAGTTAGTGTTTAATTCAAGATGAACACTTTTCCACTCTTGTCTATTATTTTCAAATTCATAACCATTTCTACTTTTGATTCGATTATACCAACCGTCTTTGCCAAGATATTTCCTTTGTGTTGCCCAAAGTAAAAAGTCGATACATTGAACTCCAGGTTCATTTTTATCAACTATTTTGAAATTTATCTTTGGAAAAAATGCTGGTATTAATGGATAATCATAGCATGATTTAAATAAAACTTCGTGGAGCCTATCAAATGACAATTTTAAATGCTCTAATTTTAAATTGTCTCTTTGTTCAAAAATAGCGACAATTTCTTCTCTTGTATTTAACCCTTTCATTGAGCATAAAGTGGAAGCCAAGTCTAATCTTTTTCCAGATTTTTTATTGTTTTGATTTTTAGCGAATATATCTGCTCTATATAAACCTTTTATATTTTTGCTTAGTGAACCACATAAATAAGAATGAGCATTTTTACTGTCCTCTGAGGCGTGAAAATAGCCTCTTAATATAGTTTCATCATCCAACTTTTTTGTTTTTGGACTTTTGATATCGAGGTCATGTATTAAGTTTTTCATGGCTTCCAGGATAACAAATTTGGAAACCTCTGGTTCACAAACTAGAGCACCATAGCCAATAAATTGGCTATCATTTCCAAATTCAGTTTCGTCAAAATATATATATCTCATTTTAACTGTTATTTTTAATCCTTATTCTCTAAAATTTTATCCTCACAACCCATATTTCTCCATTCTTCTGTAAAGGGAAGTTCTTGTTAAACCGAGTTCTTTTGCTGCCTGTGTTATGTTGCCGTTATGTTCTCTCAGCACTTTTATTATAACTTGTTTTTCTACATTCTCTAGATTGTAATTGCTTAGTACAAAAGTTTCATCTTTATTGGAAGCAGTTGTAAAAAAGAAATCGGACGGCTGCAATTCATTTGCTTCACTCATTATTGCGCTTCTTTCAATTGCATGCTGAAGCTCTCTTACATTGCCGGGCCAATGATAATTTTCCAATCGCTTCATTGTAAGAACAGGAAGAAACAAATCCGGCTTGTTATATTTTTTCTTAAAAATCTCCAGGAAATATTCAGCAAGCAGTTGGATATCTTCTTTCCTTTCACGTAAGGGAGGAATCCTGATCTCGACAGTATTAATCCTGTAAAGAAGATCCTGCCTGAACTTTCCTTCTTTTACCATATCATAGATTGAATGATTAGTTGCACAAATTAAGCGAATATCAATTGAATGATAAGTGTTAGAACCCACTCTAGCGACATTCCTGTTTTGAATTACAGTTAAAAGTTTTGCCTGTAATTCAAGAGGAATATTTCCTATTTCATCGAGGAATAAAGTTCCGCCCGAAGCGGCTTCAAACCTTCCCACTCTATCATCTTTAGCATCTGTAAATGCACCTTTAACATGCCCAAATAATTCGCTTTCAAAAAGTGTCGGAGTTAAAGCTCCCATATCAACATTAATAAAAACTTTTTCCGAGCGTGCAGACTGCCTGTGCAAAGCCCTTGCAACTAATTCTTTTCCTGTTCCGTTTTCTCCAAGGATTAAAATGTTTGCATCTGTTTTTGCAACTTTCTCTATTGTTCTGAAAACCTCCTGTATCGGGTCGGAAAGTCCAATAAGCTCCTGGAATTTTTTATCGAGATCATCGCTTAAATATTTTTGCTGCGAACGGAGATTATTTATTTCAAGCTTTGATTCGCGCAATTTTATCGCTGCAGAAAAAGTTGCAAGAAGTTTTTCATTCTGCCACGGTTTAAGTATAAAGTCTGTAGCCCCTTCTTTTACAGCTTTTACAGCCATTTCAATATCGCCGTAAGCAGTAATCATAATTACAATAATCGTCGGATCAATTTTCAAAATCTGGTTCAGCCAGTAAAAACCTTCTTTCCCGCTTGTCATATCCTGCGTAAAGTTCATATCGAGGAATATCACATCATAACTGTTTTTGCTTAATAGTTCAGGTAATTGATTCGGATTTTTTTCTGTTTCAATTACAGAAGCATAAGGCTTAAGCAAAAGCTTGGCAGCTACAAGTATGTCTTCGTTATCATCGACGATCAGGACTTTTGTATTTTTTTTAGTCATATGTGTTTTTAATAGTAGTCATTCCGAACCTGCATGTCTTGTATTTTAATTTAAATAATCAGTTAAAAGATGCTGAAACGAGTTCAGCATGATACAAAGAAGTAAAATATTTTCTGGCATATTGATTGTTCCCTTAAACCTGAGGGTTGTTCATTTAATGTGCCTGAACCGGATTTGTCGGTTGAAAAATAATTCAAAAAATGTTAGTTACCCTGTAACAAAATTGCTCTTTGTTAAGTCTAATACTTAAATCAAATCGCAAAACATGACTAAACAAATACAAAAGGTAGAAACAAAAATCTATTGCTCGCACTGCAAAACCACTATTGAAAGCGTCTGGCTTTGCAAGGTCGAATCGATTATAGGACTAAGGTACATTTGTATTTGTTCAAACTGCAAAACCAACCTTGGAACTTATCATACAAAAAATCTTTTCAAAGAAAACCCCGATTTAAGAGTCAGCCCAGCTAATTAATCTGTCCGAAAGCGTACACAATTGTAACACTACCGTGCACTATTATCAAGTGTCTTAGGAATATTTTGGCTGATATTACTGATGTGTGGTTCTATTTTTTGATGTAGGTATCTTCAAAAATAAACCCAAAGGGCATATTAGTTGACTCAGGTTACCATTATTTAGAAAAAATATCTTATCGAAACCCGGCTATGGATAAAAAAATTGAAAAGAAAAAGTGGACTCCTAAAAGAATTTTAACATTCGGCGGTGCCGGTTTGTTATTCATCTTCATTATCTATCTTTTAATTTTTGCAGACAAAAGTTCGAGACTAAATGTTGAGACCGAGAGATTAACGGTCTCGGAAGTTAAACATGGTCCTTTCCAGGAATTCATCCCGATTACAGGAACAGTACAACCAATAGAGACTTTTTTCCTCGATGTTTCAGAAGGGGGAAGGGTAGTTGAAAAGTATGTTGAGGAGGGGGCTTTCGTTAATGTCGGGGACCCGATGATCAGGATGGACAATGCACAACTCACACTCGACGTTATTTATAACCAGGCTAATGTTTTCTCGCAAATAAATAATTTGCGTAGTACACGCCTTTCTATGGAACAAAGCAGGCTAAATCTTCAATCGCAGCTTCTCGACGTAGAATATGATCTCTTAGATAAAAGAAGAATTTATGAGAACAACAAAATTCTTTTTGAAAAAAATCTCATCTCCAAAATTGAGTTTGACAGGTCTAAAGAGCTATATGAATATACATCTCAAAAGAGAAAACTTACGTTTGAAACATATATGCAGGATTCTTTATTCAGATCGCAACAAATTGCCCAATTGGAACAATCTGTAGAAACTCTTCAATCAAATTTAACAGTTACAAAAACTCAATTGGAAAATCTAACAGTACGTGCACCTATAAAGGGACAGCTTACAGCACTTAATGCGGAAATAGGACAATCAATTGCAAGAGGAGAAAACCTCGGTCGGATAGATGTTATTGATTCTAACAAAGTACGTGCTTCGATTGATGAACACTACATTGCGCGTGTGTTGCCGGGACAGATGGGTGAATTCACTTTTGCCGGAAATGACTACAAGCTCATTATTAAAACTGTTTTTCCGCAGGTTACAAACGGCAGGTTTGAAGTAGATATGCACTTTGTCGGCGAAATACCAAATGGAATAAGGAGAGGACAGACTTTGCACATAAAACTTGAGCTCGGTGAACTTGGTGAAGCGATTACAGTTGACAGGGGTGGCTTTTACCAGACTACCGGCGGGCAATGGATATTTGTGATTGATGAATCAGGTGACTTTGCTGTTAAAAGAAATATTAAGCTTGGAAGACAAAACACAAATGCTTTTGAAGTAATTGAAGGATTGAAGGCTGGTGAAAAAGTAATTACTTCTTCGTATGACACCTTTGGTGATGTTGAAAAACTCGTATTAAAAAATTAAATCTTAAAGGAGCTAAAATGATCCGGACCGCTAATCTTAGAAAAATCTATACTACTGATGAAGTTGAAACAACTGCACTGAATAATGTTAATATTGAAATCAAACAGGGGGAGTTTGTTTCAATAATGGGACCTTCCGGGTGCGGTAAATCTACACTTCTGAATATTCTTGGTTTACTTGATAACCCATCCGATGGTGAGCTTTTCTTTTTAGATAATGAAGTAGCAAAATATTCTGAAAGACAAAGAGCATTACTGAGAAAAGAAAACATTGGTTTTGTTTTCCAGAGTTTTAATCTTATTGATGAATTAACCGTTACTGAAAATGTTGAACTGCCGTTATTATATCTCGGAGTGAATACAGCCGATAGAAAAAAGAAAGTTACTGAAGCTCTTGAAAGAATGGAAATAATGCATCGTGCAAATCATTTTCCCCAGCAGCTTTCCGGAGGTCAGCAGCAAAGAGTTGCAGTATCGAGAGCGATTGTAGGAAATCCAAAATTAATTCTTGCAGATGAACCTACGGGAAATCTTGATTCTGCAAGAGGCGATGAAGTAATGAGCATTCTTACAGGTTTAAATGAAGCCGGAACTACTATTGTTATGGTTACTCACTCGCCAACTTACGCTGAATACGGCAACAGGATAATTCATTTGTTCGATGGGCACGTAGTTACAGAAAATTATAAAGAAAAATTTCACGTATGATTAAAATTAAAAGCATAGAAAAGTATTATTCAGCCGGCTCACTAAAAACTTATGTTCTAAGAGATATTTCCTTAGATGTAAGGGAAGGTGAGTTCATTTCCATTATGGGACCTTCCGGTTCAGGGAAATCAACAATTCTGCACATACTCGGGATGCTTGACACACCAACAGCAGGTGAATATTACTTCTTTGATGAAGCTGTTCATAATATGAAAGGGAAAAAACTTTCGGAGCTTCACAAATCTTATATAGGATTTGTTTTTCAGCAGTATCATTTAATTGATGAGTTGACAGTTTACGAAAATCTTGAAACTCCTTTGCTCTACCAAAAAATAAAAGGCGATGAAAG
This sequence comes from Ignavibacteria bacterium GWC2_36_12, assembly GCA_001802795.1. GTDB lineage: Bacteria > Bacteroidota > Ignavibacteria > Ignavibacteriales > Ignavibacteriaceae > RBG-16-34-14. The sequence goes on from MGZZ01000016.1 coordinate 19,261, forward strand.
GCGAGGTAAAGTTGCTGAGATTCTTGACCGCTTTAATATTGTTGCTAAGAAAGATTTATTTCCGAATCAACTATCAGGCGGGCAACAGCAGCTTGTTGCAATTGCAAGGGCAATTATAGCAAATCCTAAACTTATTCTTGCAGATGAACCAACAGGCAATCTACACTCTGAGCAGGGAAGAGAAATTATGGATCTTCTTAAAAAGCTAAACAAGCAGGGAACAACAATTATACAGGTGACGCACTCGGATGAATTTGCACAATATGGCAGCAGAATTATTAAACTTAAGGATGGCTGGATAGAAAGTTAGGGTATATGGTATAGGTAATAAGGTATAAGGGATTATACCTCTATACCTTATACCTGTTTCTAAAACAAAAAGGAGGTATTTATGCATGACATTTGTGTACCGATTCCACATTTTAAGGATAATGAAATTGCTGAAGTCGAAATTAAAATTGGAGATAAACGATCCAGCTTTAATTTCAGGGTAGAATCATTTTCCTGGGAGTTTAGTGATTCAGATTTTTCAGAAGTTCCTATCGAACAAAAAATTGCACATCTGAGAAATAATATTGAAAGCTACGACAAAGGATGGGAGTTAGTCCAGATTTTTACTCCGCCACAGGGTTCAAAATATATACAGGTTCTTTTCAGGCAAAGAAAACTAAAGGAGTAGAAAAGGAAAAATTTAATGTTTGGCAGTTACATAAAAATCGCTATAAGAAATTTACTAAGATTCAAAGTTTATTCGGCAATAAACATTGCAGGTCTTGCGATCGGGATGACTTGTTGCATATTGATTCTACTTTATATCTATAATGAATTGAGCTACGACAGCTTCCATGAAAAAGCAGACCGCATTTACCGGATAAATACAGATCTTAAATTCGGTGATACTGAACTTGCAATACCAGTTGTTTCAGATATGATGGGATCGCTGCTGAAACAGGATTATCCACAGGTAGAAGAATATACAAGAATTTATAATTTCGGGGGGAAAATACTGGTTAAAAAAGGAAGTGACTTTAATGTCGAACAACAAGTAGCTTGTGCAGATTCAACATTTTTTAAAGTATTTACTTTTCCCGCTATTTCAGGGCAAACAGATAAAATTCTTAATGAACCCAATACTGTTGTAATTACAGAATCAATTGCAAAGAAATATTTCGGCACTATTGATGCGGTTGGAAGGACTATTGAAACTGATCGCGGCGTTACATTCTTCAAAGTTGTTGCAGTAATTAAAGATATGCCGGAGAATTCACATTTCAGATTTAACTTTCTCTTTCCTATGGCAAATTCGGGTTATAATAGTTGGGGTAATCTCGTCTCAATGAATTTTCATACTTACCTTTTATTTAAAGAAGGAACCGATTATAAAGAGTTTGAAAAAAAGTTTGAAGATTATAATGATAAATATGCTATGCCTTATGCTAAACGATTCCTTCAGGTCAAAAGTAGGGAGGAGTTTGAAAAAGCCGGAAATAAAATTGAGCATTCCCTTATTTCTTTGACTGATATTCATTTGCATTCTAAGCGAGCCCAGGAAATAAGTCCGACAGGTACAATAGAGTATGTTTATATTTTTTCTGCAATAGCTTTGTTTATACTGCTGATTGCTTGTATAAATTTTATGAATCTGACTACAGCCCGTTCGGCAAATCGTGCCAGGGAAGTTGGTATTCGCAAAGTGCTGGGAACAAATCGTAAAAGCCTTATCATTCAATTTCTTATCGAATCAACTTTGATGGCATTTATTGCAGTTTTATTAGCTGTTAACATAGTTGATTATGTTTTACCTTTCTTTAATGATATTGCAGGGAAAGAATTACAAGCGGGTAATTTATATTCCTCTTCAATATTGGTTTTCCTTCTCCTCCTTCCATTTATAATTGGAATTATTGCCGGAAGCTATCCTGCTTTTTTCCTCTCCCGGTTTATGCCTGCAGAAATTATTAAAGGGAAATTATCATCGGGCAGTAAAAGCGGAGGTCTGAGGAGCGCATTAGTGGTATTTCAGTTTGCCGCTTCAATCATTCTTATAACGGGTACCATTATTATCTACACCCAGCTTAATTATATTCAAAATAAAAATCTTGGGTATCAGAAAAACCAGATACTGATTATAAATGATTCTTATTCCCTCGGAAATAATATTGATGCATTTAAGAATGAAATGCTTAATGTAAGCGGTGTAATATCAGGCACTATTTCAGATTATCTTCCCATTCCTTCCGAAAGGAATAATAGCGCATTTTTTAAGGAAGCAGGCATGGTTTCAGAGAGCGGACTTACAATGCAAAGATGGATCATTGACTATGACTACTTTAAGACACTTGGAATTGAGTTATCTGAAGGAAGAAATTTCTCACAGGAGTTTGGAACAGATTCTTCTGCAATAATCCTTAATCAAACAGCAGTTAAACAATTAGGTTATCAAAATCCCATAGGGCAAAAAATATATACATGGGTTATCGGCGGCAGGTTAGTTGATTATAACATAATCGGTGTAGTAAAAGATTTTCATTTTGAATCCTTTCGGCAGGATATTGGTCCCTTATGTTTTGTACCTGGCGGGAGTGATGCGGTTTCAAGTGCTCGCTCTCAATATAAAAGTACCGGGCTTACATCATTCAGGATAAATGCTGCCAGCCTTTCAACTATATTAAAGGAAGCAAAGGCTAAATGGAAAAATATGTCTGCTTCTCTTCCATTCAGCTACAGGTTTCTTGATGAATCGTTCAATGAATTTTACAAAGCAGATCAGCGCGTTGGAACAATTGCACTTCTGTTTTCGGCTCTTGCAATTATTGTTGCCTGCCTCGGATTATTTGGTCTTGCAACATTCCTCGCAGAACAGAAGACAAAAGAAATCGGGGTTAGAAAAGTTTTAGGTGCTTCTATACCTTCAATTATTTTGATGCTGTCGAGAGAATTTATCAAATGGATTATCATTGCTAACATAATCGCTATTCCTGTTGCTTATTACTTTATGAACAAATGGCTGGAGGAGTTTGCATATAGAATTGAAATAAGTTGGCAGGTGTTTGTTTTAGCAGGATGCATTGCTCTTGTAATTGCAATTTTAACCGTAAGCTTCCAGGCTATTAAAGCAGCAACTGCAAACCCTGTGGAGTCACTCAGATATGAGTGACGAAATCCCTACTGGTGGGGGTTGAGAGTTTGAGGTATGAATAATAAGGAGAAAAACTATGCTCAAAAATTATTTAAAAACCGAATGGCGAAACCTGAAAAAGAATAAAGTTTATTCTTTTATTAATATTGGTGGACTTGCCATAGGCATGACAGTAGCAATGATCATTGGTTTATGGGTGTGGGATGAATTATCATTTGATAAGTTTCATAAAAATTATGATCACATTGCTCAGGTTTGGCAGTTCGTAAAATTTGATGTCGAGAAATCTTCTTATAATTCATTGCCAATTCCTCTTGCTGCAGAACTACGTAACAAATATCCTGAGTTCAAAGAGGTCAGCGTAACTACATACAATCGTAATGTCGTTCTTACATCCGGTGATAAAAAACTTTCTCGCACAGGAATGTACACAGAGTCAGACTTCCCGAAGATGATGACACCAAAAATGATTTTTGGCACTTATAGTGGTTTAGCCGGCATTCATTCCATAATGATTTCTGAATCGCTGGCAAAAGCACTTTTTGCATCAGAAAGTCCGATAGATAAAATTATCAGATTAGATAACAAAGCTGATGTGAAAGTAACCGGGGTATATAAAGATTTTCCTGGTAATAGTTCTTTCAAAGATGTGTTTTTCCTTGCTTCATGGCAATTGTTCACTTCGATGGACGGCTATGCAAAGTTTGCATCAGACCAATGGGATGAAAACTCTTTTCAAATATTCGCCCAGTTAAAAGAAGGTATTGATGTAAAAAAGACTTCAGCTAAAATAAAAGACATACGAATGAAAATGAACTATCCGCCACCCTACAAACCAGAATTCTTTCTGCATCCCATGAACCGCTGGCATTTGTATGGTGATTTTAAAAATGGTGTTAACATTGGAGGATTAATAAAACTAGTACGATTGTTTGGCTTTGCAGGTATTTTTATTTTATTACTGGCTTGCATCAACTTCATGAATCTTAGCACAGCGCGAAGCGAAAAAAGAGCCAGGGAAGTTGGTATTCGCAAAACGCTTGGTTCGGCAAGAAGCCAGTTGATTCGTCAATTCTTCAGTGAATCATTATTGGTCTCATGTATTGCTTTGCTTCTATGTTTGATCATCGCAGAGCTACTGCTGCCTTTCTTTAATAATATCGCTGACAAGAATATGGTCATTCTCTGGACCAATCCTTTTTTCTGGTTGATTGCCATCGCTTTTTGTTTGCTCGCAGGGTTAATAGCGGGGAGCTATCCCGCATTGTATTTATCATCTTTTCAACCTGTGAAGGTGTTGAAGGGAAGCTTTAAAGCCGGTCGTTTCGCTGCATTACCCAGAAAAGTATTGCTGGTTTTTCAATTCAGTATTTCTGTTGCTTTGATCATTGGGACTATTGTCGTGTTTCGCCAAATCTATTATGCTAAAGATCGTTCTATAGGATATGATTATAATGGTTTGATTGAAATGAGTATGAATACTCCTGATCTTCATAAACATTACGATGCTATAAGGACAGACCTGTTAAATACAGGAGTGGTTGCTGAAGTTTCAGAATCGCGTGGTTCAATTGTATTTGACTATGGAGGCACGACTGGCATTTCCTGGAAAGGAAAGTCGCCTGATATGTATCCTCTTTTAATGTCTAACGAAATCACTTTTGATTATGGTAAAACCATTGGTTGGAAAATTTTAGAAGGAAGAGATTTCTCTAAAAAATTTGCAACCGATTCTGCTGCAATGATCCTGAATCAATCGGCAATGCAACTGATGGGATTTAAAAACCCATTAAATGAAATTGTGAGATATGGCGGCAAGGATTACAGGATAATTGGAATTGTTGACAATATGATCAAAGGTTCGCCCTTCGAGGCTGTAAAACCATCGTTTTTTACAATAAACTATAGTGCTGCAAATGTCATTAATATAAAACTATCTTCACAAACCGCTACTGGTATTGCTTTGAATAAAATTGAAGATGTTTTCAAAAAATACAATCCTGCTTCTCCATTTGAGTATAAATTTGTAGATGAACAATACGCCGCAAAATTTGATCATGAGGAACGCATTGGCAGACTGGCTGGTTTCTTTGCAATTCTTGCTATCCTTATTTCCTGTTTGGGTTTATTTGGTCTTACATCTTTTGTTGCAGAACAACGAACAAAAGAAATCGGTATCAGAAAAGTGTTAGGTGCTAACGTATTAAATGTCTGGCAGCTTTTATCCAAGGAGTTTTTATTACTGGTATTTATCTCATTGTTGGTTGCTTCACCAGTCGCCTGGTATTTTATGAATGGATGGTTGGAAAATTATGAATACCGGATAGAATTGTCGCTGTGGATTTTTGGTGTGGCTGCTTTCAGCGTTTTATTGATAACTCTGTTAACAGTAAGTTTTCACACTATTAAAGCTGCAACGGCAAACCCGGTTAAATCACTTAGATATGAATAAATAAAAGTGGAATAATATGTTCAAAAATTATTTTAAAATAGCACTAAGAAATTTTATTAAACAAAAAGGTTATTCATTAATTAATGTTCTTGGTTTATCTGTTGGTTTAGCAGCCTGTATTCTTATTGCTTTATACATTATGCAGGAATTAAGCTTTGATAGCTTTCATGAAAAAGGAGAAAGAATTTACAGAATCACATCACATTTAAAAACGCCCACTGAAAAAGATGATGTCACACAAACACCCTGGCCTGTTGGTTCTCATATCGGATTAGAATTCCCCGAAGTGGAGAAAGCTGTTCGAATATATTTCAGCCGGGGAGATCTATTAAAATACAATGACAAAAAATTTTTGGAAGAAAATCTCATTTATGCGGATTCAACTTTCTTTCAAATTTTTGATTTCAAAATTCTTGAAGGTGAGAAAAATACATTGCTTGCCGCACCATTCTCAATTGTCTTAACAAAAGGCTCTGCTGAAAAATATTTTGGTAAAGAAAATCCCATCGGGCAGCAAATTGAAATTGAAAATAAAAAATTATTTACTGTTACAGGTATTGTTGATAATCCGCCTGTTAACTCTCATTTTCATTTTGATTTTATAGGATCATATTCTTCTCTGACTCCGGAGTTTTTTGGATGGGATCCTTCTTTGCAGTGGGGAGCTTATTTCGGAAATTATACTTATGTACTTATAAAGGAAAACACTTCGGTAAAAACTCTTAAAGAAAAAACAAAAAACTGGTTAAATGATAAACAAAAAAGTGCACCGGGAAATTTTGATTGGATTGATTTTGAACCATTGAAAGAAATTCATTTAAATACTGAATTACATGGTGAAATTGAACCTTCCAACAGTGCTGAAAATTTAATTATAATTTCCGTAATCGGTATTTTTATTTTAATTATTGCCTGCATTAATTTTATAAATCTCTCCACTTCACGTGCCAGTAGAAGAGCAAGAGAAGTTGGAGTAAGAAAAACTCTTGGTGCACTCAGGTTTCATCTTATGGTGCAATTTTCAGGGGAAGCATTAATTATTTCTTTGGCAGCATTACTTCTTGCAATCGTTCTGGTTGAAATTACTCTTCCGGCATTTTCAATTCTGATTGGTGTAGAAATAAGTAAAAGTATTTTATCGAATTTTTATCTTCTTGGTGCGGTGACTGCTATTACAGTATTTATTGGATTACTTTCAGGATTTTATCCTTCAATTATTCTTTCAAAGTATGATCCTGCCCAGGTTGTAAAGGGAAGGCAATTTGTTTCCCACAGAACAACAGGAATAATTTTTAGAAAAGTACTTGTGACCTTTCAGTTTACAATAGCAATAGGATTAATTATAGTGACTCTTGTAGTTAATAAGCAGATACAATATTCAAAAAACACTTATCTCGGATTTAACAAAGACCACATTATCGATATTACTCTGAATGATCCGAAAGTGGTTGATAAAATAAATGCTTTTACTTCTGAGTTAAGTACTATTCCGGGTGTTGAGAGTCAAACGGTAAGCTTCAGAGCACCAATTGGAAGAGGAAACATCGGTACCAATCTTATGCCTAATGGACCTGATGCGGGAGGTAACTTTTCAATTTACATGAATTTTACAGACAGCAACTATATAAAGCATTTTGGTTTGGATATTATTGCCGGGAGAGATTTTATAAGCACCACTTCGGATACTCTTGTTGAAATGATTATTAATGAGGAGGTAGTTAAGAAGCTTGGTTTCGGCAATCCTGAAGAAACAATTGGAAGAAGATATCCAATTGGGATTAATAATATTACCGGTGAGGTAGTTGGTGTTGTAAAGAACTTTCATATTGCAACAATGCATTCTGAAATACTTCCCTTTGTTTTTAGTAATCAGAGAAGCTTCATTCGTGATCTTTCAATAAAAATAACGTCTCAGGATATAAGCGGTACTATAAGCAAAATAAAAAATAAATGGGAAGAATTTTCCCAGGCTTTCCCCTTTACCTTTTCCTTCCTGGATGAACAAATCAATTCATTTTATAAAAGAGAAGACAGGCAGCAGAATATTGTAATTACATTTTCAATTATGGCTGTATTAATTGCCTGCCTTGGTCTTCTTGGTCTTGCTTCTTTTGCAATTGAACAAAGAACAAAAGAAATAGGAATCAGAAAAATATTTGGTGCATCAATAAAGGGAATCACATTTATGCTCTCCAAAGATTTTTTACAGCTTGTTATTATTTCCGGAATAATTGCTTCACCCGTTGCTTATTATTTAATGAACGGTTGGCTTGATGATTTTGCTTATAAAACTGCCATAACTTTTGATTTATTTGCTTATGCAATAATTATTTCACTGTTTATTGCAATTTTTACAATTGGTTTTCACGCTATTAAAGCAGCAATAACCAGCCCAGTCAAATCATTAAGGTACGAGTAGAGTAAACTGAACTGGAAAAGAATCAATTACTTTTAATAGAGGATTAAACATGTTCAGCAATCATATAAAAATAGCATTAAGGAATTTACTAAGATTCAAGGCATACTCGGCAATAAATATTACCGGGCTTGCGGTTGGAATGGCTTGCTGCATCCTGATTCTTCTTTATGTTCTTGACGAGTTGAGCTATGATCGTTTTCACAAAAATGCCGATAGGATTTACCGTATTGGAGTTGACGGAACATTAGGTGATAATGATTTTAAAGCAGCTACTTCTCCTCCACCTCTCAGGAACACCCTTATTAATGATTACCCGGAAGTTTTAAGTGCTGCAAGAGTTGGAAACTTTGGTTTTCCTGTTTTAAGATATGGAGATAAAGTTTTCAGTGAAGAGCTTTTCTTCTGGGTCGATTCAACATTCTTTGATGTTTTTACCGTAGAGTTTGTTAAAGGTAATCCTAAAACTGCTTTGTCGCAGCCGGAGTCTGTGATTTTAACAAAAAGAATGGCAAAAAAATACTTTGGTAATGAAGACCCGCTTGGCAAGTTAATTAATTCCGATAACCGGAGAGATTACAAAGTAACCGGAGTTGTGAAAGAATTTCCCGAAAACTCGCATTTCCATTTTGATTTTCTCGCATCCATGTCATCCTACGCTTTTGTAGATCAGCAGGGGTGGTTGAATAATAATTATTATACATATTTTCTTTTACAGGAAGATTTTCCATCTGAACAATTTGAAGCGAAACTTCCTTCAATAGTTGAAAAACATGTTTGGCCGGTAATAGAAAGATTCCTTAATGTACCGCTGGAAGACCTGAAGAAAAGAGGTGCGAGATATGAATATATACTCCAACCATTAACAGGCATTCACTTGTATTCTAATCTCGATGTGGAACTGGAACCAAACGGTGATATAGCTTATGTGTATGTTTTTTTACTTATTGCTGCGGGAATATTACTTATTGCCTGCATAAACTTCACTAACCTTGCAACAGCCCGGTCAGCAAACCGCTTAAAAGAGATCGGGGTAAGAAAAACACTTGGATCAAACAAGCAGCAATTAATAAAACAATTTCTTACTGAGTCCGTTTTAATGGCTTTTATTGCAGTTATTATTTCACTTATCATAATTGAAATTGCTCTCCCATTTTTTGGGACATTGGTTAACAAGAATTTAACTTTTGGGCTTTTTACTAATGTTTATACAATTCCTTTATTGATACTTTTTATTCTGTTTGTTGGAACATTTGCAGGCGCTTACCCGGCACTTTATCTATCTTCATTTAATCCTGCAAGAGTACTGAAGAAAGATACAGGGCATTCAGGGAAAAATCCGTGGCTAAGGAACAGTCTCGTAGTTGTTCAGTTTGCAGTGTCTATCACTTTATTTATAGGAACAATTATTGTTTACAACCAGCTTGATTATATCAGTAACAAAAAACTTGGTTTTAACAAAGACCAGGTAATTGTAGTTAAGAAAACGGATGATATAGCTATACAGCGACCGGGCATTATAGAGAGTTTTATTAATGATTTAAAATCTATCCCTGGGGTAATCGATGCAAGCAACAGTATAAACATATTTGGTGAAAACTTTGGAAATACCCCGTACAAAATGTATGGCACAAATGATAATCATCTTATGAACATCTTATTTGCAGATCATAATTTTGCTTCCGTGTACGGAATAGAAATGGCAAAGGGGAGATATTATTCTAAAGAGTATGGTTCGGATACTTCTTCAATTGTATTAAATGAAACCGCTGCAAAAGAATTTGGAATACTGGATGATCCTATCGGAAGACAAATCGCACGTGCACATGCCGATGGCGAGGTTCCGGATGTTTATACTGTAGTTGGTGTAATGAAAGATTTTCATTTCCAGTCTTTGCACCAGAAAATTCAACCGATAATTATTCATCTCTTTAACCAGCAGGGATTCGGGAGAAACGTTTCGGTCAAAGTTAATCCCGATAACATAAATAAGAAGCTGGAAGAAATTGAGAATGTGTGGCATAAGTTCGCGGGTAACCAGGCTTTTGAATATGTTTTCTTTGATGAGGAATTTGCGAAAGCCTACGAGGCAGAAAAAAGAACAGGAATAATAGTAACTGTGTTTTCAGCTCTTGCAATACTTATAGCCTGTTTAGGTTTATTGGGGCTTGCAGCATTCACTACCGAGCAAAGGACAAAAGAAGTAGGAATTAGGAAAATACTTGGTGCATCCGTCCCGGGTATAGTTGTTCTTCTTCTGAAAGATTTTGCCAAGTGGGTTCTTATCTCAAATATTATTGCCTGGCCAATTGCTTACTTTGCATTAAACAAATGGCTGGAAGATTTTGCTTACAGGATTAATATAGATATTCTGGCTTTTATTGCTGCAAGCTTAACAGCAATTACGATAGCGGTAATAACTGTTAGTTACCAGGCAATAAAAGCTGCAACAGCAAACCCCGTTAAGTCTTTAAGGTATGAATAGCATACATATTTATTAACAAAGAATAAGCGGGCAAATAACATCTTAGACGAGGAGTTATTATGCTTAAAAACTATGTAAAAATTGCTTTAAGAAATCTTCTTAATAACAAAACATATTCTTTAATTAATATTTCGGGACTGGCTATCGGGATTGCCTGCTTCATGCTTATCTATCTTTTTGTTAAAGATGAATTGGGTTATGATAAATTCCATCCGAAGGCAGACAGAATATACAGGCTTACAGAAAAAATAGAACTCGAAGGGCAGGGAGGAGAGCATTCATCGAGCAATCCTTTTCCGGTAATGAAAGCAATGCTTACAGATTATCCTGAATATATCGAGGAAGGTGTAAGGTTATTTAACTTTCAACAACCAACATTAACTTTAGAATATGGTGACAACAAATTCAACGAGAAACATATCTATTTTGCCGACTCTACTTTTTTTAAAGTTTTTGATTTCCCGTTAATATCAGGAGATAAAAACACTGCGCTTGCAAATCCGAATTCGATAGTCCTTACAAAAGATCTTGCTTATAAATATTTTGGAAATGAAAATCCCGTTGGAAAAACAATTATCTATGAAAGTAATTTTAATTTATTAATTACCGGAGTGTTTGATAAACTCCCTTCTCAAACTCATTTTAATTTTGATTGCCTGATTTCATTCTCAACTGTTAATCAAATTTTTGGACAAGGATTTACCCCGGGTTGGGTTTGGAATCCCAACTGGACATATTTTTTGTTAAAGGAAGGAGTTAATCCTGATGAGCTTGAAAAACAATTCCCTGATTTTGTTCAGAAATATTATCCGGCTCATTTGAAACCGCAAATTACACATTATCTGCAGCCATTAAAAGATATTCATCTGAGATCCAATCTCGATTACGAGATGCAGCCGAATAATGACGAGGCAAATATTTATATTTTTTCGATTGTAGGAGTTCTGATTATTCTTATTGCTGTTATAAATTTCATGAATCTTGCAACCGCAAGATCCGCAAAACGGGCACGTGAAGTAGGAATGAGAAAAGTTCTCGGTGCCGACAGATCACGGCTTATCAGGCAGTTTCTTGGCGAATCATTAATCCTGAGTTTTTTTGCAATCGTACTTGCCGTTTTTCTTATTGAACTTCTTATGCCTGTTTTTAATAATCTTTCCGGGAAAGAATTAACATTTAAATATTTTGCAGATCCGGCAAACATGATTCTGTTATTGATAGTTGGATTGTTTGTCGGTTTCATATCGGGAATATATCCTGCTTTTTTCCTTTCTGCAGCAGAACCTATCAGAGTTGTAAAAGGAAATATAAATCTACAGCCTAAAGGCGCATTGATAAGAAAGGTGCTTGTAATTCTTCAGTTCACAATTTCTCTTGCACTAATAATTGGAACACTTGTAATCTATCAGCAGCTCGATTTTATGCAGAATGCGAACCTCGGTTTTAATAAGGAATATGTATTACTGGTTTCCTTCAAGCCACAGGTTGCTAACAGGTACGATACCTTTAAAGATGAACTGGAAAAGAACGGGAATATTTCTTATGTAACTATGATGAACGAAGTAATAGGGGAACACCATAATACTCATGAAATAAACTATGAAGGAATGGAAGCTGATAAATATGTTTACTTCCCGGGACTTTTGGTAGATGAGGATTTTGTTGAAACTTTCGATTTAAAGATAATTGCCGGAAGAGATTTCTCCGAAGAATATGTAAGAGATGATTCTCTGGGGATAATTGTTAATGAGGCGATGATTAAAGAATTGAATTGGGGTAACCCTCAAGGCGTAATCAATAAAAGATTTAATACTAATTTTGGACAGGAAAGAATTATTGGAGTAGTAAAAGATTTTAACTTTGTCTGGCTTAAAGAACCAATAGGCCCTTTCTTTCTTGATATTACCCCGCTTTTTTTCCGCCCTTTCTTTTTAAAGTTTGCTGCTGTAAAAGTAAAACCGGGAGATATGAAAAATACTATCGGCTATATCGAACAAAAGTGGAATGAAATAATTCCCGAGTATCCTTTTGAATTTTCATTCCTGGATGAAAACTTAAACAAAATGTATAAAGAACAGGATAATCTCGGAAAGCTTGTAGGATATTTTTCAATACTTGCAATCTTTATAGCCTGCCTTGGAATGTTTGCACTTGCGTCATTTAATACTGAACAAAGAACCAAGGAGATTGGTGTTAGGAAAGTCCTCGGTGCTTCGGTTTCCGGGATAGTTTTTCTTTTTACAAAAGATTTTTTGAAACTGGTTCTTGTCGCAGTGGTTTTTGCGACTCCATTGGCTTATTTAATTCTTGACAGGTGGCTTGAGGATTTTGCATACAGAGTAAGTATTAACCCGTTAATATTTATTGTATCGGCAGTAACTACTTTTTTAATTGCATTAATTACAATTGCATTCCAGGCAGTTAAAGCGGCAAATGCAAATCCTGTTAAGAGTTTAAGGTATGAGTAAACTCGAAATCCCGCTGTGCGGGATTAAATCACTTAAGTATGAATAAGGAAGAAGTATTAATGCTAAAGAATTTTTTCCTTTTGATGTACAGAAATTTTTCAGGCAGAAATTTCTAACGCATCTTTGATAGTATTTATTAGCTCTTCTTTTTTAAAAGGTTTTGCAATGTAATGTGTGCAGCCTTCAGCAAGAAATCTTTCTCTGTCTCCCCGTAAAGCCAGTGCAGTTACAGCAATAATGGGTTCGTTGCTGTAATTCGGCAGATTTCTAATTTTTTTTGCTGTCTCCAGACCACTCATTCCAATCCCGAGGTCAATATCCATTAATATTGCTTTATATTTTTTCACTTTTACCATATCGATGCCGTCTTCTCCCGTTGATGCAATATCGATGTCATATAACCCTTCGAGAAAGAATTTTATTACTCCCGCATTAGATTGATCATCTTCTA
>MGZZ01000017.1 GCA_001802795.1 Ignavibacteria bacterium GWC2_36_12
TATTATTAGTCAAATATCAAAAGAATAATTATATGAGTTGGGTATTAGCATATTGAATTGAAAAATTTTATCGCAAAAAAAAAAAAACTCAAATAACAAAGTGTGGTTGTATGCGACATCCACCTAAAGGGACTTTTTTTACTGTCAAGTATTTTAAAAGCATTTTTTCTGTTTTTCTTTGTCCCTAACGGGACAAAATATTTATAGATTATAAAATTAAAACCAAGCTAAAGTCCCGTCAGGGACGATATAGATTCATCAGGAATATTATCACGAAGAACGTTTAGACAATCGCCAAGGTACAAATTATTCATAATTTCTTATTATAGTATCTTAGTTAAAGTTTCCCATTCGGGCCAATTTTCTAATTCCTTATGTGATAATTGTTCACGAAATTCCTCATATACCTTGGATATCTCATCTCGCATTTTTTCTATTATTCTTTCCCATTTTGGCTTGCCATCCCCCATTTTTCGAGATTTTGATATGTGACTACGATAGATACTGATGTCATCAATTAGCTTGTTATCTATTTTATTGAATTTTGTTGGCATCCATTTATGTAGTAAAAAATCTTTAGCTTTAGCACCTTTTTTTGAATAAAAAAAATAGTACAAGTTGCGGACATGCAGAAGAATTGAGTCGGTATAAATGCTTCCGATAAAATCATCACGCTTTTCAGATATTTTCTTTTTCTTTTTTTCTTTCAAGTGTTCTGACTTTACATCAGTACCTACGTTAATCATTCTAAGTTCGTATTTGATATTTATCCGAGTAATCTCTCGTGGAGATCTAATTTTACTTGTCATAACTTAACCTAATTATTAGTTTGTTAATTAATCTTTTTATATGAACTCAATTCATGAACTTTTCCATCAAAACTATTTAAAAAGAAAATTTTATTAAACGCACAGATATAATTGTGTTTTAAACTTTCCTTAGACGGGGCGAAAAAAGAACCAGAGCTCATATCAACAGTATGAATTAGTAACCATCGTTCATCGCATTTCCCTTTATATAAAGGCAACTTTTGCTCTTTTTTATAAATTATATCCGTTAATAACATTATCATATCTTTCTGCATTAAGCCAAATTTGGAAGTAGTAACAAAAGGTAATTTTAACCCAGGTACCTTAACAATTGTTACTGAGCCGATAGTTCCCGGGAAATTGTCTAAGTCTTCATAATCATTTTCGATTGTTATATATATTTCGTCTCGTGGTACGTTTTTAATAATAATCATAAATATTTTATTTGCAAAGATTTCCCGTTCTTTCTTGGTCATATTTTTATTAATATGAAAAGACAAATGAATTTCAAATTGAAATAATTTATTCTGAACAAGCATATCTCTTATCTTAAGAAGGATGTCATCGCTTTTTGAATCGCTTGCTTGAAAATTCATATGTCTATGTGTGCTGTTTTGAAATATTTTAGATAATTCAATACCAACAGTTTTATCAGAACATTTGATTATGAAATCCGGGCTCTCACTGTCAACAACTTCACCTATAGGAAAATATTTATAATTTTTTTGAATAATTCCAGATAATATTTTTCTTCGCTTTTATTTCTCATATTTATATCGAGTCAAAGGATATTCATACCAAAAAAAAATGTCGTAACAATCTGTAGGAACAAGGCATGCCTTGTCCCTGCTACAAAACCAATATATTTTCTTATCCCATCACAACAACAACTTCATTATTCTCTTTCATCTTATCTAATGGAATTAAATTACCATTCCCGAAGGGATGGATTCCCACAATCTTTTTATTGTTGATTGTAATTTTCTTCACACCTTTCTGTACGCCGGTTTCATTTTTAATCGTGATGTTAAAATTTTTATTTCTGAACCTTCTTGTAATTTTTATTTCTTTCCAACCAGATGGAATGCACGGATCAATTTTCAACCCGTTATAATCGGGTTGAATGCCGAGTATAAACTGAGTCGCAGTGTAATAAGCCCAAGAAGCAGTTCCGGTTAACCAGGGTAAACGCGAAGCGCCGTAACGAGGACTGTATTTACTATGTGTAAACTGTGAATATACATAAGGTTCGATTTCTCTTAATTCAGCTTTTGTGTTGTAAGCAGAAGGCATAAATCTTCTGTAATAATCATAAGCCTGGTTGCCCCTGCCCAAAAGCGTTTCTGCAATTATTACCCAGCTTTGTGTATGATTAAAAATAGAAGCATTCTCTTTCATTCCTTTGTTGAATAATCCCGATTTAATAACATTCGGATCGGTCTTTTCAACGGGTGGATCGTTTATCATCAACCCGTAATCTGTCAAGAGACGATCTTTAACAACATCCATTAACTTTTCAGATTGTTCTTTTGTTGTATGCCCGCTAATTACAGCCCAGGGCTGCGGCTCCAAAAATATCGAAGCCTCATCATTTTCTTTTGAACCAAACTTCAGACCGTCTTCTCTGTAAGCCCGCAAATACCATTCACCATCCCATGCATGCTTTTCAAGATTTTCATCTAAAGTTTTTAAATGGTCTTCTGCCCATTTAACTTCTTCACTTTTGTTATGTATAGAACAAATCTCAATATAAGTCTTAAGAGCATATCTTAATTGGAAAGCTACGAAAGTCGTTTCACCCTTATAACCGAGTACGAGACAATCATTCCAATCTGCAGATAAACCACAGGGTAAACCGTGAATGCCTGAATGATCTAGATTAAATTGAATAGCTTTTCTCAAATGCCCAAGAACTGTGTCTTCTCCGTGGTCAGCATAAGGAAGAACTTTTTCATAAAAAGAAATGTCACCGGTTTCTTTTACATAAGCAGGAATCGTATTAAATAGCCACATACAATCATCGGAACGGTAAACTTTTTCATCAGGGGCTTTCTCGTTTCCGGGTTTATGTGCAAAAGGTTTTACAACCGGTATTGCACCACCTGTAGAAACCTGCCCGGTAATCATAAGCTCAAGCCGTTCTTTCACTTCGTCAGGAATTAAGTGAAGAACCCCAAGCATATCCTGAACTGTATCGCGGTAACCGAGTCCATCTCTCTCGCCGGAATAGACCAAACTTGCTGCACGCGACCAAGTGTAAGTCATCATACTATTATATGGATTCCACATATTAAGCATGCTGTTAAATTCTTTATCGGGAGTAAACGCTGTTATTCCTTCTAATCTTGAATGCCAGAAGTCTTTTAGCTTCTTAAATTCTTTGCGAACTTTACCCGGTTTACCAAGTTCCTGAACTGCTATTTTGCCTTCATCATCGGCAGAACCGATTCCCATAAGAACAATTAATTCCTTCGATTCACCTTTCTTCAAATCAACATCAACCTGCAGAACTCCGCATCCGTTATCTCCGACAGCAAGAGAATTTTTACATTTACCTTTTTCAACAACAACCGGATCAGCATAAGTTCGGTAGGGTCCGAGAAAAACCTCTCTGTCTGTATCAAATCCTTTTACATCAGCTCCGGCAATTGCTAAAAATGTATGTCGCCCCTGTCCATCATCTTCAAAATGATCTTGTCTTTTAGGCATATAAACATTGGTACCATGATCAATAATATTGTCCACAACATTCATTTTTAAAATGTATTGTGAATACTGAAGATTGATCATATCCTGGGATAGATTCCAGTTATTCGCATATTCAACATAAGTGAAGACACTAAGCTTTCTTTTTTTCTTACCGGCGTTTGTAATTTTTAAATGCCAGCACTCGTAGGTTTTACCGAGCGGGACAAAGTAAAGAGTTTCTGTTTTGATAGAAGAATATTCAGATGAGATTTTTGTATAAGCAGTTCCATGCCTGCATTCGGATTTATATTTCTTCCCTGAAGAGGCAAGTAATGATTTTCCAACAGGCTGCCACGAAGCAGACCAGTACTTTTTACTCTCTTTGTCATGGATATAAAAATATCTTCCCGGCTGATCCATAGGAATAACATTGAATCGTAATCTTGTAAATCTTCCCTGAGCAGCGGATTTATAAAAACTGTAGCCGCCCGCATTGTTTGTAATAATTGCTCCATACTCTGTCGAGCCGAGGTAATTACTCCACGATCTCGGTGTATCGGGGCGTTCTATAACATATTCTTTGTTCTTATCGTCAAAGTAACCGAAACGCATTTATGGTTCCTTCCTCTCAATATTATTTCGGATTTCGGAATTCGAATTTCGGATTTGTAAATTCACAATCCGAAATCCCCAATTCGAAATTCATTTATTTGTTTCTTCTTTGTTTTGCCGTTCTTCCAGATGATGTGAAAATTGCGGTTAATTCATTTGCTTCTTTTAACATACCTTCTAATCTATTTTTCTTAATAATATTTGATTCGGATATTAATTCTAACCAATATGCCGATTCATCAGCTTCTTCTTCAACTATCTGAATTTTATAAATAAAATCTGCATTTGATTTTGCTCTGCACGCCGCTCTGTAATTCGCACCTACTGAAGTTCCAGACCGCAATAATTGGTTACCAAGAATTTCTCCCTTCCTAGTTTTAGAAAGTTCTTCGTATAAATTCAATATTCTTAAACCAAATTGTTTGGTTCTTTCTTTCAATATTTCCGGATTCATTCTTCCTCCCATTTTTTTGAAAAATATTTATTCTAAAATTATAAATTGAATCCGCAATCCGAAATTCGCACTCCGCAATTAAATCGGTTTATTGGGATGCGACTTGATGTACCCGATCAACTCATCCACTTGAGTAAACGCTAATGCAGAATAAGTATCTGCAGCGCCATAAAATACAGCTATTCTTCCTGTGTCCGCATCCTGTAAAGTTGCGCAGGGGAAACAAACATTCGGAACAAAGCCTGTTGTCTCATAAGGTTCTTCAGGAGTTAATATATAATTTTCACAATCGTGAATTACTTTTGATGGGTCTTCAAGATCGAGCAAAGCTGCACCGATGCTGTAAATATATCCGCTGCAGGTTGTGCAAACACCATGATAAATCATCAGCCATCCCTGTGTAGTTTCAATGGGAACAGGTCCTGCGCCAAGTTTTGTATTCTTCCACCAGTAGTGACTTGTCTTCATTACTACTTTGTGTTTACCCCAATATGTCAGGTCAGGGCTTTGACTTAAGAAAATATCTCCAAAAGGTGTATGTCCATTATCGCTCGGACGATTAAGCATTACAAAATTTCCATTAATTTTTCTTGGAAATAAAACTCCATTACGATTGAAAGGCAGGAAAGCATTTTCAAGTTGAGTAAATTTTTTAAAGTCTTTCGTTTTGGCTATTCCAATAGTAGGTCCGTTAAAGTAATTGCACCATGTTATATAATATGTCCCTTCTATTTCCAGCAGCCTTGGATCATAGCCATACAAAATTGGCTTTGCGGGTTTACCATCTTCATTATGAAATTTAATATGCTCATCTTCTATTTTCCATTTAATTGCATCTTTACTTCTACCAACATGCAATTGCGGATATCCGTTTCTATGATCTGCTCGAAAAACACCAATGAACTCTCCCAGGTATGGAATTATTGCACTATTAAAAATTCTTCCGCCGCTTTTAATAACATTTCTTCCAATGACAGGATTCTTATCATAACGCCACATAACATTTGTAGAGCCCTTCGGTTTATCCTGCCAGGGGATGTTTGGGAGTGGTTTGCCTGTTATTGTTGTTTTCATCGTAGTTCCTATTTTTATAAAGATTATAACGTTATATAGTGGTATAAGGTATAAAGGTATAATATAAATTGTTTAAAAATTGGACTTACCTATTTAACCTTGACTGCACAAAATTTATAAAGCCATTTAAAGTTATTTTGGCTAATTCAATTAGTTTTTCACCTTCAATTTTAAGTTCATCATTTATGAAGCCAATATCATAACAACTTATTAAATGATCTTTAAGCTCGTATAATGAGCCTCTGGAAATTCTATAAAATTGAATTCCTTCCTTATAATGATACCTGCCATAACCCTCTGAAATATTTGCAGTAATACTAATTGAGGCTTTCCTGATTTGGATATCTAAATTGAATTTTTCTTCTTTAGGCAAAGCCAATAGGATTTTTTTATAAAAGAAGGTTTTAACATCCCGACATTTGCTCCATGCTTCTAAACTAGTGAAATCTTTTTTTGCATCATAATAACCCTTAGGTTCATGCAAAATAAAATCTTCATCATCCATTTTTTAGAATCAAGTATTAATCATTTAACATAACATTTTTAATAGATTTCATTGGCACTTATTTCTTATACCATATACCTTTATACCGATATATATTCCTACACAGCCTCCGCATCTCCTGCTTTTCTTCTTTCTTCAAGCTCGGCTCCCATTTCTGCAATACGCTTATCACTAATCGGATAAAACATCAGAATTAGAATGGATAAAACTCCGAAGCCGGCTGGAATTACACTAAAGAGCAAAATCAATCCATTCAAGCTCTCTGCCGATTGAGCCTGGTTCGGTTGAAATCCAACTTGCGACATTAAAGTAAGTGCGACATAAGCACCTATAGCCCATCCGAACTTTTGCGACATTGTTGATGCTGAAAAGATTAAACCGGTTGCCCTGCGCCCGTGTTTCCACTCATTATAATCTGCAGTGTCAGCATACATAGCCCAAATCAATACGCTTAATGGACCGCCTGTCATTGAGCCGGTAATCTGAAGGAAGAAAAGTAATCCCAATTGATCTGAACTTAAAAAATAAATAGCACCCGTACTTACAATTGCTATTATGAAAATAATTATAAAAGCTTTTTTCTTCCCAAGTAATTTTGCAACCCAGCTTACCATCAACACGCCGATAAAAGATGAAATTTGCCCGATTGTATTATATGCTGAAACCAAATCATTAAAGTCATGAGTGCCGGTTCCTAAAAAGGGGAGCGAGAGTTCCTTTTCCTCGATAAAATATTTAAAGTAATGTACCGTAACACTGCCGCGAACAGCTACAAAAAGTATAAAGGTAATAGTTGTCGCGAGAAGAATGAGCCATGGTTTGTTTGTTACCAATTCAAACAAATCTTTCTTGACCGAAGATACTTGTGACTTAGGCGGTTGAACTCTTTCCTTTGTACCTTTAAAGGTTATCAGGAAAAAAATAACTGCAGCAATTCCATAAACAACAAATGATAATTGCCAGCCTTGTGCTTCATTACCGCCACCGAATGCCTTTACCATAGGCAGTAATGTTGCCGAGACTATAATTCCCGCGCCGAATGCAAAAAGAAATTTTACAGATGAAACAGTAGTACGTTCATTTGAGTTTGGAGAAATTACACCAAGCAATGCTGTATAAGGTATATTTATCGCAGTATAAAGCATCATTATTAAGATAAAAGTAGAATACGCCCATATAAGTTTACCCGTCATTCCGAAATCGGGAACTGTAAAAGTAAGTACTCCTGCAACAGCAAACGGAACACAGATCCACAGCAAATATGGTCGGAAGTGACCCCATCGTGTTTTGGTACGGTCTGCAATAATTCCCATTAACGGGTCATTTATTCCGTCCCAAATTCTGCTGATTAAAAACATTGTAGCTGCAACGCCGGCGGGAATAAGAAATACATCTGTATAAAAATAAGTGAAATATAGCATAAAGGTTTGCCAGTACAGCACTGAAGCAAGATCTCCAAAGCCGTATGAAATTTTTTCTTTAAAGGAAAGTTTTTGGGTCACTTCACTCATATACACCTCACTATTTATTGAGAACCCATATTCTATTATTCTAAGATAATATTATATACAGGAGATTTGTTAAGAAAAAATAATTATTTGCTGATGGAGGATAGTTGAAGAAAGTGTTCTTAAACGGTGGTCCACCCTCACTAGAATTCATAATACTAAATGTTCGTACGATGATTAGGTATAATTAAATCAGCAACTTTGTTATATGTAGTTCTTTCCAACCGGAAAGCAACAAACATTTTATTTTGTTATGGATTAACATAATATATTTCATCGGAACTTTCATGAATTCGACTAAAAATAATTAATCAGCATAAAAAGAATTTTTTGTAGTAGAATTATTACAACACTTATATAGTTTATACTACAATAATTTCCATTTCTTTCTATATATGGCATACTATTCAATTACTATCTTCTTTTAAGTTAAAACATTTTAATTGTAACGATAAGGAACCAAGTGAAGGGAAAAAATACAGCAACAAACCGCATAAATATTCTTTTAGTCGAAGATGATGACATTGGTGGAAGAATAATAACAACGTATGTTGAAAAATTATATAATGTTGATTGGGTAAAGACCGGAAATGAGGCATTAGCTCTTGTTCAACAAAAAAAATATGATTGTATCCTTATGGATATTTCCTTAAGCGGTGCTTTGGATGGGCTAATGACTACAGAAGAAATAAGAAAAATGGCAAATTATA
>MGZZ01000018.1:0-431 GCA_001802795.1 Ignavibacteria bacterium GWC2_36_12
CATATGGTTGATACTGTTTTATATTTCGAAGGCGAAAAAGATTTACATTTTCGAATTTTGCGCGCGGTCAAGAATCGCTTCGGTGCAGCAGGTGAAATTGGGGTATTTGAAATGAATGATATTGGTTTATCAGAAGTTGTCAATCCGAGTGAATTATTTTTGGCAAGCTATGATCGTGAAACCAGCGGAACTGCTGTGTTTGCAGGCATTGAAGGCACGCGTCCGCTTTTGGTTGAAGTGCAAGCATTAATTTCACCATCTTATATGCCATCGCCAAGACGCGCCGTTGTTGGTTGGGATATAAATCGCCTCGCCATGATTATCGCCGTATTAAATTCACGTTTTGGTCTAAATTTATTCGACAAAGAGGTATATCTCAACATCGTCGGCGGCATTGAAATCAAGGAAACCGCAGCCGATTTAGCAATTGC
>MGZZ01000018.1:541-4733 GCA_001802795.1 Ignavibacteria bacterium GWC2_36_12
TACCGAATTCCTGGAGATGGACATGCCCGGGGATAAGATCTATATAAGAATTGCAGATACCTATGAAAGGCTTTTTAAAATCGTCATCACTTTTAATGACACCAGTGGCTTTTAACAGGCTTCTGTGAGGAGCTTTGTCAAAACCTTTTTTTATTAAATCTGATCTCACTTTTTCCTCTAAAGATTAATTAATCTTAATCTTCAGATATACATCAGGGACTTTGGTCAATCCCTTATCTTCTTTTATTTTTTATCTTGATTTTTCTTTAAGCCTGATTCAGGGATTGACCATTATGTATTAACCTAGGATTACAATTCCTAGGATGCTAATAATGATAGAAATCCCTAGAATGATATCTAAAGAAAGGACATTATTTGAAATCAACACAACAATACGATTGCCGTTATGGGGTGAAACAGCTATTAGACTTGTGGCTCTATTTTTTATCGTATTGTACATTATGTCGTTCAAAAATTGAGAATGAATATAAACCTGAAAATATCTTTTGTCAAGCTAAATTTAGAAATCTTACAATTTTTTAACGTTTATAAAGTATGAAGGGTATAATTTTACTCTGAAGGGAGAATATTGAAGTTATTAATAGGTAAAGATTTAATGTAAAGCGAGCTCTCAATTTTCTACTGAAGTTTCCTATAATAGAAAACCACCAGCACGACAAAGCAAAATAAAATTAAAAAAGATTCCATTTTCATTAAATATTTTCTTTCCTTTCTTAACCCAACTAATATGCCATTAGACTAATGTTGCATTATAAAGTTTTTCCTTACTTTTATTTCAACACGCCAGTTCCATTTTAATTCATTTAAAATTTATTGAAACATTACTTGTACTCATCAAAGTCAACTCTATAAAAAAAATTATTATTTGAAGATTTTTCTTGACTTTACGACATATTTTGAGTTATTTTTGGGGCACAGTGGGGAAAAGTGGTAAATTTTCCCATGGATGACCATAAATATGTTTAAAGGACAGTTTACATATTCGATAGATTCAAAAGGCAGGATAAGCATTCCTGCCAGGCTGCGACGTCATGTTTCTGCTGAAGCTAACGATACTTTTGTCATGACGAGAGGCACCTCGACCTGTATTGATATTTACCCTCTAGACCAATGGTTATTAATTGAAGATAAATTAAAAAACCTGAACCAGTTTAAACCTGATGATGTAAGATTCATCAGGACGATACTTCAGCATGCCGCAGAAGATAAACTCGATTCACAATCGAGAATTCTTGTGCCGCAAAATCTTATTGAATATGCAAAAATAGAAAAGGAAGTACTCATACTCGGTGCACTAAAGAAGATAGAAGTATGGAATCCTAAAATTTTTGAAGAATACTTAAAACAATCGGAAGAAACCTACGAACAAATAGCAGCAAAAGTAATGTCGTGAGAATGAACAACTTTCATACGCCGGTATTATTAAAAGAAAGCATTAAATATCTTGTAACAAATCCTTCCGGCGTTTACTTCGACGGTACTTTAGGTTTCGGAGGTCATTCTGAATCAATACTGAATAAATTAAGCGACGAGGGAGTATTGGTAGCCACAGACGTTGATAAAGATTCTTTCACATTCTCAAGAAAGAAATTTCAGGATGACTCGCGTGCAAGACTTTATAACTTCAATTTTTCTTTGATCGATTCGATTTCTAAGATAGAATCTATTCCTTATTTTGATGGCATTATAGCTGACCTCGGCGTTTCATCTTTTCAGCTCGATAATCCTTTGTCGGGATTTACCTACCGGACTGAAACAAAGCTCGACCTCAGGATGGATAAAAGCAGAGCAATTAACGCTGCTGATATTGTTAACTCTTACTCCGAAGAAGAAATCGCAAATATTATTTATCAATATGGTGAGGAAAAGAATTCAAGAAAGATTGCAAAAGCGATTATCAATAAAAGAAAAAATAAAAAGATAGAAACAACTTCGGAATTAAGAGAAGCAATCAAGGAAGTAACATCACCGAAATATTTAAGTAAAACTCTTTCCCGTGTTTTCCAGGCTTTAAGAATTTATGTGAACGACGAACTTGAAACATTAAAAAGCTTTTTAACAAAATCCGTTGATCTTTTAAAAGTGAACGGAAGAATTGTAATCATCTCTTATCATTCTCTCGAAGACAGGATAGTTAAAGAACATTTTAAATATGAAACTCTGGATTGCATCTGCCCGAAGGATTATCCCGTTTGTAAATGCGACAAAGAACAGAGATTAAAGATACTAACTAAAAAACCCGTTACACCTTCGGAGGCAGAAATAAATCTTAATACGCGTGCAAGAAGCGCCAAGCTAAGAGCGGCGGAGAGAGTATGAAGAAAGGATCAAAACCTCTCATCTTTTCTATGCTCTTTTTACTTATTGTTTATTCGATGCTGATACTCGGTTATGTAGCAGTAAAGCAGGAATGTGAACTTCTTACAAAAGAAAAATTTGAAAACCAAAAAACTCTTGATTCGAAACTTAATGAACAGGTTAACCTGATAGCTGACGTACAATTATATTCTTCAGAAGAAAGAATTGTGAAGATTGCTTCGGAAGAGCTTAATATGATAAAAAGAACCGAACTTCAAATACTGCTAAAGGTAAGTAAGGAAAAAATTAAAGATGTGAAAGAGGCGTTGGGAGAAAAATATGAATAACTCAAGAGCAATAGTTGTAATAATCTGTGTAGTCGTCTTTTTCTTCGCTCTCATTTTTAAGTTATTTGATATACAAATAATCAAAAGCGAAGAGCTGAAATATTATGCCGAGCGCCAGCAAATGAAGCTGGAAAAAATAGCTCCGGAACGGGGTCTCATTTACGATAGCGATGAAGTTCTTCTTGCTTATAATAAAAATGATGTCTCTTTTTATCTTGATCTTAGGATGGCTTCTAAAGATGATAGGAGAAAAATAGCCGAGAAGTTTTCATCTGTTTTTGGTAAAAGCAGACATTATTATTTGAAGCTGATGAACCAAACACCCAAAACAATTTGTATTGAGAAAAAAGCTCCGGGCGAAAAGGCTTTACTTCTTAAAAACTTCAAAGCAGCCGGTTTATTTCTCAGAGAAGATCCTACCAGAGTTTATCATTATAAAAACCTTGCTTCTCATGTTCTTGGATATTCAGGGCAAAATTATTCAGGTGTCAACGGCATCGAAAGATCGTTTAATGATTTATTAAAAGGGGAAGAAGGAATAAGGCTTGTTGAAAGAAATGCTGTTGGAGATGTAATTACGTATTCAGAGGAGGAAACAAGGGAAGCTGTTCCGGGGGATAATATTTATCTGACAATAAAGAGATCATTCCAGAATGCTCTTGAGGAAGAATTAGAAAAAGGTATATCTGAATTCGACGCTTCCTCCGCTATCGGAATTATGATGAATCCCAACACAGGAGAAATACTGGCTCTTGCTAATATTAATGATTATGACCCTAATACGTATTGGGATTTCAGTGACGAAGCGAGAAGAAACAAAACTGTAACCGATACTTACGAACCCGGTTCTACTTTTAAATCTTTTACTCTTGCCGTATTACTTGACCAGAAGCTTTGCAATGAATCCGAAATAGTTAACGTAGAAAATGGGAACTACAAATTCAGGAATGCAAATATCAGCGATACTCATAAGTTCGAACGCCTTACCGTAAAAGGTGTGTTTGAACAATCGAGCAACATAGGTATTGCAAAATTATCACAAAGAATAGAAGACGAGTTATTCTACAAATACCTGAGAGGTTTTGGATTCGGCAATTATACTACACTGAATCTTCCAGGCGAAGTAAAAGGGAATCTTAAAAAGCCCACAGAGTGGTCCGGGTTAACAAAAGCATTTATCTCTTTCGGGTATGAAATTTCTGTTACACCGATTCAGCTTGTAACTGCTTACTCCGCTATTGTGAACGGAGGAATTTTATATAAGCCACAAATAGTAAAGAAAATAACTAATGCGCATGGTGATATTGTTATAAATAGTGAATCAAAAGAGGTAAGAAGAGTTATATCTGAAAAAACTTCTGAAAGAATGAGTTCGTTATTAAAATCTGTTGTTGATAACGGAACAGGAAAACGGGCAAAGCTGGATTATGTATCTGTTGGTGGAAAGACAGGAACATCCAAGAAAATAGTCGATGGTAAATATTCGAGTAATTATAATTCCTCTTTTGTTGGTTTCTTTCCGGCAG
>MGZZ01000018.1:4754-13056 GCA_001802795.1 Ignavibacteria bacterium GWC2_36_12
ATCCAAGAAAATAGTCGATGGTAAATATTCGAGTAATTATAATTCCTCTTTTGTTGGTTTCTTTCCGGCAGAAAATCCGCAAGTCGTTTGTCTTATTCTTGTTAATTCTCCGAATGTAGGAAAGTATGGTGGTCTTGTTGCGGCTCCAATCTTTAAAAAAGTAGCCGGTAGACTGATAGGACTCGAACCCGACTTGATAGGATTACCTAAAGAATTACATATGACTAATGAAGATTATGATTTCGTTTCCACAAGTAATTATTCTGGAGATAATCATTTAAGCTCAATAGTAAAGAAACCTGAAGAGATTCAAAAATTCAGTTCAAAAACTACAGTTATGCCGCAGTTAAAAGATTATTCTCTGAGAGATGCAATTATGATTTTAACCAGGCTTGAAATGAAATATAAAGTCAGAGGGTCGGGTGTTGTTGTATCGCAGAGTATTTTGCCCGGCAATAAAATTATCAAGGGAAGCACCTGTGTACTGGAGTGTAAAGAGGTAACTGTTCCCGGAACTATAGTTTATTAATGGAATTAACCGAATTAATTAACAGTGTTAATGCAATCCAGGTTGCAGGTGAAGTTGAGAGGAAAGATGTTTCTTCAATATGCTATGATTCACGTAAGGTTAAGAAGAATTCAGTTTTTGTTGCAATAAAAGGAGTAAATACTGACGGACACCGTTTTATTCTCGACGCAATTAATAATGGTACAATTGCTATCATTCTTGAGGACAACAGTGCGATTCCCGACGATATCTTTATTCATGAAAAGATGGCAAAGATACTTGTTGCAGACAGTAGAAAAGCTCTTGCTGAAATTTCGTGTGCCTTATACAAAAAGAGTTCTGAGAAAGTAAAGTTGATTGGAATTACAGGTACGAATGGAAAAACAACAACAACATATTTTATTAAAAGTATTTTAGAAACTGCGGGAGAAAAAACAGGTTTGATTGGAACGATAGCGAATTACATAGGTGATAAAGAGATAAAATCTTCTCTTACAACTCCCGAATCAAACGATCTGAATGAACTTCTTTATAAAATGTATAACGAAGGATGCAGTTATGCAGTTATGGAAGTTTCTTCACACTCGCTTGTATTGAACAGGGTTTACGGTCTTAATTTTAGTTCCGCAATCTTTACAAACATAACATCCGATCATCTCGATTTTCATAATACATTTGAAAATTATTTAAATGCCAAGAAAATTCTTTTTGATTCGTTAAGCTCTTCTTCTTTTGCAATTTATAATTCAGACGATTCGCACAGCAAAAAACTTGTGGGCAATTCTAAAGCTAATCTTGTTTCTTACGGAACTTCATCGAACTCAGATTTTATACTGAAAAACATAAGCTACGATTTGTCAGGCACAACATTTACTGTCGAGTATAAAGGCAATTCATTTCCTGTCTCAACTTCATTGATCGGAAAGTTCAATGCTTACAATGCCTGCGCAGCTTTTGCCGTCGGTTTTACTTTTGGAATTAAAGAAGAAAAAATTATCGAAGGAATTAAAAACACAAAACAGGTTCCGGGAAGATTTGAAATAATCAGCAAGGGAAATAAAAAAGTAATTGTTGATTATTCTCATACAGCCGACAGTCTTGAAAAAGCTTTACTTGCTGTAAAAGATATAGTCAAAGATTCGGCGCCAGTTTACACTGTTTTTGGCTGCGGTGGAAACAGGGATAAAACAAAAAGACCTGTAATGGGTAAGATTGCCACAGAGTTAAGCAATTATGTTTTGGTTACTTCCGATAATCCGAGATTTGAAGACCCGTTTGAAATTATAAACGAGATAAAGACCGGCATTGCAAAAGATAATTACAGAGTTATTGAAAACCGTGAAGAAGCAATTTCTTACGCGATAAAAAATTCCGAAGAGAATGCAGTTATACTTGTTGCCGGTAAAGGTCATGAGAATTACCAGGAAATAAAAGGAATAAGAAATCACTTCTCCGACAGGGAAGTAGCAGAAAAATTCCTGGTTTGATTTAATGAGTGCAGTCAGGATTACTCTTGAAGACTTGTTCAATTTACCGGCTTCAGAGATTGTTAATCCTGATAATTATAAAGCGGTCTCGAAGATTTCGATTGATTCGAGGAAGATAGATAAAGGTTCTCTTTTTATTGCAATTAAAGGTGAAAGGTTTGATGGACATAATTTTGTTCGTGAGGTTATAAAGAATGGAGCATCAGCAGTTGTTATTGAAAGAAAAAAATATTCGCAGTTCAGAGATCTCGACATACCGGTTATTCTCGTTGATAAAACGGTCGATGCTCTCGGCGGATTGGCGAAAGTCTGGAGGAGTAAATTGAACGCAAAAGTTGTAAGCATTACCGGAAGTGCTGGTAAAACAACCACAAAAGATATAATCGGAACTTTACTTTCTGAGAAATATAAGACGAAGAAAACTTCGGGGAACAATAATAATCATATCGGCGTTCCATTAACGATTCTTAGTGCAGATAAGAATGATGAAGTCCTGGTCCTTGAGCATGGAACAAATCATTTTGGAGAGATCGATTATACTGCAAATATAGCCCAACCGGATTATGCTCTCATAACAAATATTGGGACCTCACATCTGGCGTTCTTAAAGAATAAACGTGGAGTTCTGAAAGAAAAGAAATCTTTGTTTGATGTGACTGCAAAAAGAGATGGGACTTTGCTAATTAATGAAGATGACAACCTTCTAAAAAATGTATATCCGGATTATAAAAACAGAGTTACTTTCGGCAGTGAACAAACGGCAGATATAAAAGGAAAAATATTAAGCTATTCCGAAGATGGAAAACCTTTCGTCGAATTGAGGTATAAAGGGAAGACAATAAAGGCTCACTTCAACCTTTATGGTGAACAGAATTTCAAAAACTTTCTTGCTGCCGCAAGTGTCGCATTCAAATTAGGACTGAATGAAAAAGAAATACTCGGCGGGATGAAAAAACTTTCTTCACCTGATAAAAGATTAAATGTAAGTGAATATTCTGATTTCCTTCTCATAGATGATACATACAACGCTAATCCCGAATCGATGAAATCTTCTCTTGAACTACTTGGAAAAATAAATCTTTTTACGAAAAAAATTGCAATCCTCGGAGATATGCTTGAGCTGGGAAACTCGGAGTTATTATATCATAAAGGTCTTGCGTCAGTTATAAAGAAAAACAGGATAAATACTGTTTACACTATTGGGAACAGAATGAAAGTGTTAAATGAAGAATTGGTGAGAGAAGGTATTGAATGTAAACACTTTTTACAGAGAGATACTTTATCTGAGTTTATAAGGAAAAATGATCTTTCGGGTTCAGCGATTCTTGTAAAAGGTTCACGCGGGATGAGGATGGAAGAATTTGCAATAATAATCAGAGAGAAAAAATAACGGATGCTTTACTACCTGTTTGATTATATAAATAAAGTTTACGATCCACCGGGATTTGAGATATTCCGATTCTTAACATTCAGGTCGGCGGTTGCTGCAATTACAGGGTTGTTTCTCTCTTTTTACCTTGGACCTAAAATTATAAACAAGCTTAGGAAAAACCAGATAGGTGAGGCAAAAAAAGTAGATGCACCGCAGTCTCACTGGTCAAAAGCCGGTACTCCTACAATGGGAGGACTGATCATAATTATTTCTGTTTTTGTACCCGTAATTCTTTGGGCAGATATTAAAAGTTTATACATCATATTAATACTTTTCGGAACAATCTGGCTTGGCGGCGTAGGTTTCGTAGACGATTATCTTAAAGTAGTAAGAAAATATCCCAAGGGGCTTATTGCAAGATATAAATTGATGGGACAAATATTTATCGGTTTGGTTGTTGGTTCGGTAATTTATTTTTCGCCGCAGTTTGAAGGAATAAACACAGTTACTACGGTTCCTTTCTTAAAGGATGTGAATTTTGATTTTTCATTCCTTTACATACCGGTTGTCGTTTTCATAATAACTGCAACAAGCAATGCCGTTAATCTGACTGACGGATTAGATGGACTTGCGATCGGAATAATTGTAATAGTAATGCTTACTCTTGCAATAATAAGTTACATAAGCGGCAATGCAATTTTCTCAGATTATCTGAACATAATTTATCTGCCGGGTTCCGGAGAATTAACAGTTTACGTGGCAGCATTAATTGGTGCAGCACTCGGTTTTCTTTGGTTCAACAGTTATCCTGCACAAATATTTATGGGGGATACAGGTTCCCTCGCTCTCGGCGGTGCATTCGGAATCCTTACAGTTTTAATTAAGAAGGAATTATTGATTCCTATTCTCGGTGGAATTTTTTTCGTCGAGACACTTTCAGTTATTG
This sequence comes from Ignavibacteria bacterium GWC2_36_12, assembly GCA_001802795.1. Taxonomy (GTDB): domain Bacteria; phylum Bacteroidota; class Ignavibacteria; order Ignavibacteriales; family Ignavibacteriaceae; genus RBG-16-34-14. The sequence continues at coordinate 9,068 of MGZZ01000018.1, forward strand.
TGCAAAGGCTTTACTTCAAATACACAAAGAAGAAATACGGTGAAGGAAGAAGAGTTTTCAAGATGGCTCCTATTCATCATCATTTTGAAATTGCAGGTTGGCCCGAACCAAAAATAGTTATAAGGTTTTACATAATTGCAATAATACTTGCAATAGTCAGTTTAACATCGTTCAAAATACGTTGATGAATGTTTCGGGCAAGAGGATTTCTGTTATTGGCGCAGTGAGAAGTGGAATTGGCGCCGCAAAGTTGATTAAGAAATTAGGAGGTGTTCCTTTTGTCAGTGACTCGGCGTCGGAAAGTAAAATTAAGAGTTCAGTCTCTTTATTAAAGGAAAATAAAATTGAATATGAAACAGGCGGACATTCGGATAAAGTTTATAAATGTGATCTGATGATAGCAAGTCCGGGCGTACCATCGGATGCGCCTGTTCTGAAAGAAGCTAAAGAAAGGAATATAAAGGTAATAAGTGAACTGGAATTTGCTTCACGATTTTGTAAAGGAAAAATAGTGGCGATAACCGGAACAAACGGAAAAACGACAACAACGTCATTGTGCGGGCATTTATTTAATGTTTGCGGGCACAAAACATATACCGCCGGCAACATTGGTCTGGCGTTTTCTGAGATAGCTACTGATGTAAAAGAAGATGAATTTGTCGCTCTCGAAGTTTCAAGCTTTCAACTGGATTTGATAAATGAATTTAAACCGGATGTTGCAATGATACTTAATATTACTCCTGATCATCTTAACAGGTATGAAAATAAGTTTGAGAATTATATCGGATCCAAATTCAGAATCTTTAAGAACCAGGATGAGAATGATTACCTGATTCTCAACAAAGATGATCAAACAATAAACAAAAATATAACCGGTTACAAAAGTAAAAGTTTTTATTTCTCTTTGAATGAAGATATCAGCAACGGTTGCTCCCTCAGCAATGATCAGGTAATATTTAACAGAGATTACAAACCCGAATTTTCTTTTGCTATAAATGAAATGCAGATAAAAGGCGAACATAACATTGCAAATGCAATGGCAGTTATAACTGCCGCTAAAGTATTTGATTTTGACAATGGAAAAATAAAAGAAGGCTTAAGAACCTTTAAAGGAGTCGAGCATCGCCTCGAACTTGTAAGAGAGATTAATGGTGTTAAATATGTAAACGACTCTAAGGCGACAAATGTTGATTCAGTCTGGTATGCTTTGAAAAGTTTTGATGAACCTTTATTCCTGATTCTCGGGGGACAGGATAAAGGGAATGATTATGACAAGATAAAAAATCTTGTTGAAGAAAAAGTAAAGAAGATATATGCAATCGGTTCTTCAGCAGAAAAGGTTTTCAATTTCTTTCACAACATTGTTAAGGTAGAATTGAAAGTATCACTTGAAGAAGTTATAAGCAGTGCAAGTAAAGAAGCAAGAAGCGGAGATGTGGTTTTGCTTTCTCCTGCCTGTGCAAGCTTTGATATGTTCGATAATTACGAACACAGAGGAAAAGTTTTTAAAGAAGCAGTAAATAATCTATAAATGAAAAAATTAGCCGCAACAATATTTTTTGAATCTACGGCACTCTTGTTACTGGGATTGATCGTAGTAATGAGTGCGAGCAGCGCTTACAGTGAATTTAAGTTTGACAGCGTTTATCACCTGTTCAATTCACATTTATTCAAAGTGTTATTCGGCTTTGGATTAATGGTTTTGTTTTCATTTATACCTTACGAGATTTACAAGGATTACAGTAAACCGGCAATAATTCTTACGACAATTATACTTTTCCTTACTCTTTTCTTAGCACCTACGGTTAAGGGTGCTGGAAGATGGATAAGTCTCGGACTCTTTACTTTCCAGCCTGCAGATGTTGCAAGGTTGATTCTTGTAATTCACCTGGCAGCTTTATTAGAATCCAAAAGAAATTTTATAAGTGATTTTAAAAATGGCTTTATCTATCTCTTTATCTGGGTGGTTATTGTTTGCGGATTGATTCTAATACAGCCAAACATAAGTAATGCAATATTGCTTGCTTTTATCTCAATTATTCTTCTTTACGTAGGTGGAGCAAAGTTAACTCATATAATTGCTTCTTCATTTGGATGTTTACTTGCTGGTGGAACAGGTGCAATGATCTTCTCTCATTCCAGAGAAAGAATATTTGCTTTTATTAATAATCTGAGCAACGGGGGAGATCTAAATCTCCAGGTTAAGCAGGCATTGCTTGGCTTGGGTAGCGGCGGAATCTTTGGTGTTGGTATTGGACATGGAAAACAGAGTAATCTTTTCTTACCTGAAGCTTACGGCGATTTCATTTTTGCTGTGATGGGAGAAGAACTCGGTTTCATAGGGGCAATAGTTATAATATCAAGCTTCCTTGCGCTTTTCCTTGTGGGTATTGTAATAGCAAAGAAAACAAAAGACAGGTTCGGTCAGTTGCTGGCATTTGGAATTTCTTTTTCAATAATTCTTTATGCATTTATTAACATAGCAGTTTCAACCGGACTGCTTCCTACAACCGGGCTCCCGTTACCGTTTATTAGCTATGGTGGTACCTCGATGACTTTTTTGTGTATTTCAATCGGGATTCTTATAAACATTGCTATTTCAAATTCAGCAGATAGAAAATCTAATATCGAGGTTGTTTCAAATTCAAATGACAGAGTATGATGGAAAGAAGAAAGTATACAGATTTTTATTTGCCGGTGGTGGAACCGGAGGACATTTGTTTCCGGCTGTTGCTGTTGCAGAGAAGATTAAAAGTAAAATTCCCGATGCTGAAATTTTGTTTGTCGGTTCAAAATCTAAGATTGAAGGAAAGGTTGTTCCCGCACTTGGTTTCAGGTTCAGTCCGATATGGATTAAAGGATTTAGAAGAAGGTTTAGTGTTCAAAATATTTTATTTCCAATTAAGCTGATTGTTTCACTTATGCAGTCAATAGCAATAAATATGAGATTCAAACCGCAGGTTGCAATCGGTTCCGGTGGTTACGCAGCCGGTCCGGCAATTTATGCATCTTCATTGTTGAGAGCTAAAGTTATACTGCTCGAGCAGAACAGCTACCCGGGAGTAACCACAAGAATGTTGGAGAAATATGCTGATGAAATCCATATAAGTTTTGAAGATTCTAAGAAATATTTAAAGAATGTAGAGAAAATTTTTACAACCGGAACCCCGGTAAGAGAGAGTCTGAAAAGCATTGATAAAACATCAGCTTTGAAAAATTTCGGTCTGGATCCTTTAAAGAAAACTTTGCTTGTACTTGGCGGCAGCCTGGGCGCAGCCTCAATTAATGAAGCGGTTTCAGGTTTAATTAATTTCTTTATGGAAAAAGATATACAGGTTATATGGCAAACAGGTAATTATTATTTTCCAAAGTACAAACACCTGTCTTCAAAAAACATAATAGTAAAAGATTTTATTAAAGAAATGAATTTCGCTTACTCGGCTTGTGATCTTCTCTTGGCTCGCTCTGGTGCTAGTACCATAGCCGAGTTGCTGACGCTGGTGATTCCTGCGATATTGGTCCCCTCTCCCAATGTTGCAGCGAATCACCAGTATTTTAATGCTAAATCTCTTGCTGACAAGAATGCAGCAATACTCGTGGAAGATTATTTGTTAAAAGATAAACTAAGTGAAATTCTTTCATCGGTTCTTTTCGATGACGAAAAGCTGGAACAGTTAAAAATTAATGCAAGAAAATTAAGCAAGCCCGATGCTGCGGAGATAATTGCCAATAGAGCAATAAAATTTGCGGAAGAATCATGAATGATAAAGCGGTAGCTAAAAAGGTATATAAATATAATATGTCTTTCTACTATCAATCTACCATAATTTATTTTGTTGTTTTTGTACTGTACATAATAATAAGAGGAGAATTCATAGAGGATTCATTCACTTTAATAACTAAGGATCCTATCATTTATTTTTTTGCGATCATCGTTTTTATTTCGGTTTTAAGCCTGTTGTATAATCTTTATAAGAACAGGCATATGG
>MGZZ01000019.1:0-7276 GCA_001802795.1 Ignavibacteria bacterium GWC2_36_12
AGATCAGGTTCACAGCTTGATGAATTAGGAAGTCGTTACGCTTTCTCCAGATCAGGTTCACAGCTTGATGAACTAGGAAGCCGTTACGCTTTCTCCAGATAATGTGCTAAAGACAGGAAATTGACACAGTTGAACTAATTATCTGTTTGCAAAAGGATAATTGAAGCCTTCAATGAAAATTGAAGGCTTTTTTTTATCTTTGATTTAGAATATCTATTGTTTAAAAATTTCTTAATTATTTTTGAAAATTCACACTTGATGAAGGCTTTTATTTTTCTCTCTCTACTTCTTGCCTTTCCATTTTATGCTAATTGTCAGGTAACAAAAGTAAGTATTAATTACAAAGATAATTTATCTGAAGTACCATTAATAGAATTTCATGGGACCCTTTATTTTTCTTTTTCTGGTTTTGTTGAAACCCTCTCAATTCCTCATATCATTAAAAAGGATGGTTCTGTTATGGAAGCTACTTTTAACAAAGTCAAAATGTCAGTTGCTTCAGGCGATCCATATGTAGTTATTAATAACAGAGCTGATAATATTTCTAAAACATTTCAGTTACCCGTGTCGCCAATTTCTCTCGAAAACGAAATTTATTTGCCACTTAAATATTCGTTGGATGTAATTAGCTTAGCTTTTGGAAAAGAAGTTTACTTAAAAGACTCATTAAAGATGATTATAAGTGAAATTGATATTGAAGAAAAAGAAACAATTTCCCAGAATACATCGGGAGAATCTGAGACAAATATTACTGGAATACTTATTTATGAAAAAAGCGGTGGACTTGCCCTAAGATTCTCATTGGATCGGAAAGCCTCATCGTATAAAACATATTATCATAACAAAGATTTTACGATTGTGCTTAATAATACGAAGCTAAAATCTGATTCTTTAATAGAGATAAAAACTGATTTAGTAAATTATGTAAAGTCCGATACTATTAATAATAAGGTTGAGATAACATTAAGAATTAACTTTAAATATAATTTTAGTGATATGTCGGAAGTACCCGGGACAAACGATTTGATTGTAAGAGTTAATGTTCAGCCGGATCCTTCCGATTGGTTTACGATGGAAAGTGAAAACTTTGTTGTGATCTATCACGAGGCGCACTCTGCATTAATTCCGTATATAATAAAATCAGCAGAGAATTCCTTAAAGGTTTTGATGAGTCTTTTTGATTATAAACCTTCCGAGAAAATAATAATTAATACTTATGACATTAGTGATTATGGATTTGGAGCTGCTACGACTACTCCCCAGAATTATATCAGATTGGAAATAGAACCGTTAGAACCCGGATATGAAAACATTCCTTACAATGAAAGGCTGCAATGGATTATTAGCCATGAATTAGTACATATAGTGGTAAACGATCAGGCATCGGAGATTGAAGATATTTCCAGAAAAATATTCCAAAAAGTAACGCCGGAACAAATTCAACCGATTTCAGTTTTTTATAGTCTCTTAACAAATATTAGCCGTTACACTCCCCGCTGGCATCAGGAAGCGATTGCTGTTTTTCTTGAAACGTGGATGAGCGGTGGTTTTGGTAGAATACTTGGCAACTTCGATGAAATGTATTTCAGAACAATGGTACTTGATAAAAAAAAATTTCCTTCCGATGTGGAACTCGAAGCAAAATCGACACACAATTCATTTTTGATAGAAATACTTTTTTATCTATATGGAGCCCGGTTTGCTGCATATCTTTCTATAAAATATGATTCTCAAAGATTACTCGATTGGTTTAAAATATCATCAAAGGATTTTTACAGGAGCTTTAAAGATAAATTTGAAAATGTTTTTAAAACGGATTTTGACAAAGCATGGAACGATTTTATTGAATACGAAAAACAATTTCAAGGTAAGAACATTGAAAAACTTAGCTCATCAGGAACAACCGACATTAAACGGCTCAGGTACCAACCGTTTGGCTGGGTCACCGCGCCACACTATGATCCTTTAACAGAGTCGGTGATTTTTGGTTATCATCAACCTCATCATTTGTCATCAATACAAAAATTTGATCTTCGTTCCAACCAATCAAATATTATAGGAACTTTGCCAACTCCCAGTCAATATGAAGTTGCTTCTACAGCATTTGATTATGGGAAAGGATTATTTTTCTACACAACAAATAATAATCAACTTTATAGAGATGTTTGGGTTCTTGATGTTAAATCAGAAGAAACCAAAATTATTTTTCTGGATTCAAGAATAGGGCATCTTACCGTTTCTCCTAAAACTCATGAGTTGTGGGGAGTGAAACATTCGGGTGGTAAAGCAGCTATTATTTATTCTCCATACCCTTACAATATACTTGAGCAAGTAAAAGAATTTTCAGTAGGGGACGAAATTCAGCAATTGGCAGTCAGTCCTTCTGGCGAATATTTAGCAGCAACCCTCTTAAAATCAAATGGAGTACAATCAATAATTCTTATAAACTGCGACAGCCTTAAAACAGAGAATGCTTTCAGCTTTGAATATGTTACTTCAGTCGGTTCACCTGAAAATCCTTCCTGGAGTATGGATGAAAGGTACTTGTTCTGGAATGCTTATACTAACGGTGTTTCGAATATATATAAATTAAATTTAGAAAGTGGGTATTTGGGAGACAACAAACCAGTAGCCATAAGCAATACCCTGAGAGGTTTGTTTAAACCTATTGATATAGGTTCCGGTAGATTGTTTGCGTTTGAGTTTACATCGGATGGTTTAATTCCGGTTATGATCCAGGATAAACCGGCAGGCAATTTATCCGCTATCCAATACTTAGGCCAGGAAGTGCTTAAAAAAAATTCACAGGTATATAATTGGTTTGTAGCCTCACCTTCAGAAACTAATTTGCTAAACACTAAAAACGATGAAAAAGTGTACAATGGATTTGAGAATTTAAAAATCCAAACCTTAATTCCAATTATAAGCGGATTTCAAAAACAAAAAATGCTTGGAATATTCACTCACATTGCCGATCCACTTTTTAATCATGATATAACAATTGAGATGGGGTATTCTCCTTTTAATGAAAATCCTTCGGGTCCCAAATTTCATTTTAAAGGTAAGTATGAATATAAAAAACAATATATTCTTGGTTTAGACCATAATGCCCCTGATTTTTATGATCTCTTTAATAGTAGGAAACGAGGAATAATCGGTACCAAAATCAGGTTTGGAAATATTCATTATTGGATTTATGATAATCCTTTGAAAGTAAAGCAGGAATCTGAAATTTCATATTATAGAGATATAATATTTATAAATGATAACATCGTACGCGTATCGGAACCAGACTTTGCAATCGCACAGACAACTTTGAATTCGACTGATTTAAGAAGAACAATTGGAAGTTCAGGTTTCGAATATGGAAATGAATTCGATGTAACACTTATGGTTTTTGCTACGGAACTTCAGAAGATTGAATATGCAGGGCAGCTTTATGCAGAATGGGGACATTTTACGACTTTCCTTTCGGATCATAATGTTTTTCATTTAAGATTAGCCGGGGGTTATCATAAAAAAAATGATCAAATGCTTCAGGCAAGATTTTTCTTTGGAGGGTTTGGAAACAGGGCTCTTGAAAATGTCGATGTAAAACAATATAGAAAAGTATTCAGATTTCCCGGGATTCCTATCTATAGTCTCGATTCGGAAGGCTTTGTAAAACTATTGCTTGAGGATAATTTTCCACCTATAAGATTTGGAAATGCTTCCATTGGTCAACACTTCTTAAACCATATTGATTTTTCTGTTTACTCTCAGGCATTATATACAAAATCACAATTAGGAGAGAAATGGATTGATGTAGGTGCTCAGTTAAATTTAATTTTTAAACATTGGTTTAACCTTGAGTCAACACTTTCTGCAGGAATCGCAAATGCCTGGTCAGAAAAAGAAAGTTCCTGGGAATGGTTTGTATCGTACAAATTATTAAAAAACTAATTTCCTATATCTTCTAAGAAATCGGGAAATTCTACAATTCTAATCATTTTATAGCCTTCAAATAAAGATTTTTGCATAGTTTTTATATGGAATGTATTTTGTTGAGACATTTCAAGTTTATTGTGTGAATTCCTATTTTTAAACAACAATTTTAGAAATATGGTAAAATTAACCGACTTAAAAAAAACCATTGATGAAAGTTTAGATAAATCTACTCTTCCAAATGACGAATCAATTGAAAAAGTTAAAAATCTTGAGTTAATTCTCAACATTGTAAAAAGCATTAATAAATCTTTAATACTGGAAGATGTTCTGGAACTGGTTTTAAAGAATGCTATAACACTAACAAATTCAGACAGGGGATTCATCGTTCTGAAAAACTCATCAGGCAATCTTGAGTACAAGTTAGGTCTTAATGCCGGCGGAAGTCCGCTTCCTGAAAGTTTATTTAATGTAAGTAATACCGTGGTAGAGGATGTATTCCACCATGGACAGTCAAAGTTTATTGAAGGAGCCCAGAGCGATACTAATTATGATCCAAGCAAAAGTATTCTTAGACTTGAGCTTCAAACGATTTTATGTTCGCCTCTTATTACTGACGATAAAAAGATTGGTGTAATATACGTTGATAGTAAACACCTGCATAAAATTAAAGCCCGTGAAATAACAGACACTTTTGAAATACTGGCTGGTCAGGCTGCTACGGCGATAAGGAATGCGCAGCTTTACCATGGACAAATAAGCGCATATAATGCTTTGCAGGAAGCCAATACTCAGCTTATAAGAGCAGAAAGAAAAGCTTTAAAATCAAGTATTGATACTGAGATCGGACAATCGTTGCAGGGGTTGGTACACATTGCATTGCTTGAGACTGAAAGCTTAATGAGAACACTTGAAAAAGCTCAGAAAGATTTTGAGGCAGAGTTAAAAGACCGGGATTTAATACTTTTTGACAGGCTTAAGTTAAAATCAAAAGTCGCAATTGATAGCATAAGAAGCATTCAGAAATATGCTCACGTACTTATGGAAACCTCGATTATGAATTTGAATAAAGATAGCGGAGATCTTAGCCGCACTATTCATTCTGTTATTAAATATATTTCCCCTATGAAAAAATTTCATTCTGTAAAATTTAAAACTGATTTTAAGAAACTGCCTTTGTGCAATTACGATTCAGAACAAATTCAACATCTTCTCGTTCATCTTTTTACTAATTCCGCAGAAGCAAAAAAGGACGCAACTATAACAATAAAAACATATTCAGATGACAAGCAGATTTTTGTTGAGGTCGAAGATAATGGTCCTGGTTTTCCAGTTGATAAAGTTAAGACCTTTATCGATCTCTTAAATTTAAAAAAGGGAAGTTATGGCTTGTTCTTATGTAAAAGTATTATTGACCAGCATAACGGTGAGATTAACATCATTGAAAAATCTCAAGGTGCCACCATTCAATTTTCATTACCTGTAAATTAAAAAAGGGATATGCAGGACTCTGAAAATAAATACTTTGGCAATCTGTATTCTTTTATACAATTCCCTATTCAGATAATAAGTGATAAGGGACGGATTGTATATATTAATCAGTCTTTTACAAACCAGTGGGGTTATGAAATAGATGAGCTGAAGGAATATTCTGTCTTTGAAGATCATGACTTGAGGAAAAGCGGCATTCAGAGTTCAATAAAAAAAGTTTTTGAAACTCAAAACTATTTATCTGTTAATAATTACTCCGATTCCCTCCTGAGAAACAAAGAGATAACAGTTCCAATATTAAAGACGAATATATTTCCTATTAATTTACAGGATAAGAATTATGTTGTTCTATTCCATATAGATCAAACTGAAACATTCCTTGCTGAAGAGGAAGTTAAAAAAGCCCGCGATGGTTATAAGGAAGCAGAAAGATTAAAGAATACTTTTCTCAATGTGCTTTCCCATGAATTGCGTACTCCGCTAAATATAATTCTTGGATATGCCTCAATAATCAAAGAGAATCTCAAGGATAAAATAAGTTCTGAGGATGTTGTTTATCTCGATAATTTGTACAGTGGTAGTGAAAGATTATTCAAAGGTATTACCCAAATGCTGGAATTTGCTCAACTTGATGCCGGCAATTATAAACTGAACATTGAAACATTTAATCTTACCGACCTGGTAAAAAGTACGGTTAAGTTTGTTCGAAACTTAGCAGCAGAAAGAAAATTGGAGATTAAAACTCAGATTGTAGAAAAACCCATTTACGTCGATGTAGATTATCAATGTATAGAAAGTGCTGTTAGTAACCTTCTTAACAATGCTGTAAAATTTACAAAACAGGGATTTATCGAAGTTGAGCTGAATGTTTTAGCCGATAAAGATTTAGCTATATGCAGGATTAAAGATTCCGGGGTGGGCATTTCATCGCAGTACCTCGATCATCTTTTTCAACCGTTTAGCCAGGAAGACACTAACATTGGAAGAAACTACGAAGGGAATGGATTAGGTCTTGCTTTAGCAAAAAGATATATAGAAAAAATGGGCGGTTCACTTCTTGTAGATAGTATCAAAGGAGTAGGCTCAACATTTTCTTTTACTCTTCCACTTTCACATAACAAACGCACTACTGTAGAGGTCGAACCTAAAAAGGTTAAAAATCTAAAAAGAATTTTGATGCTTGATGATGCAAGCGAATCATATGACCTTCTCAGGGCTTTTCTTAAAAACAAATTTGAAATAGAAGCTCATAACTTCCGGGATTTTAAAATTGATTTGATTGATGAAGAAGATCATGGTGTAATAATCTTCGATGTTAATCATAATCATTGGGCACAGAGCCTGTTGATCTGCAGGGACCTTAAGAAAAATGATTCCCTCAAACGTCCGCTTATTGTAATTTCAAGTGAGTTTATGGAAGAGAAGATTAAAGAGTTTTACGATGCAGGCGCAGACAAATTTATTATCAAACCATTCTCAAGAACGGATCTTGTTAAAACCCTCGAAGAAGTGACTACACTTAGCTGATTCAAATAATATTTTTTCTTCCTTCTTAGCTAAGTCAATTTCTTAATTACTATTTTAATCTTTTTTCTATTTGATTTTTAGTAATTTCCAAGTTAGAATTCACTTAAAGAGGTTATTCCTGGAATGAATGATTTAGAACGATTAAAAAAAAAGGTGCAGGAAGCTTTCAAAAATTGGGAAGAAAATCTTTATAAAGAGTCATCTCTAAAAAAAGCTGAACGTCAGGAAGAATTCACAACCGGTTCATTTACAAAGATAAAACCACTTTATACACCACTGGATTTTGATGAAGAGAGTTATATTGAGAAAATAGGTTTTCCGGGAGAATACCCTT
>MGZZ01000019.1:7324-8317 GCA_001802795.1 Ignavibacteria bacterium GWC2_36_12
TGAGACAGTATGCAGGCTTCGGAACGGCAAAGGAATCCAACCGGCGTTACAGGTACTTGCTTTCGCAGGGTACTACCGGTCTTTCCGTTGCTTTCGATCTGCCGACACAAATTGGTTATGATAGTGATGACTCCTTAGCCTCCGGTGAAGTTGGGAAAGTTGGTGTTGCGATAGATACTCTTGCCGATATGGAAATTCTTTTTGATCAGATACCGCTCGAAAAAATTTCCACGTCAATGACTATAAATGCATCGGCAGCCGTTCTTCTTGCAATGTATATTGCTGTAGCCGAAAAACAGGGTGTGCCGAAGGATAAAATAAGCGGTACAATTCAGAATGATATTTTAAAAGAATATATTGCACGCGGCACATATATCTATCCGCCAAAACCTTCAATGCGTTTAATAACAAACATTTTTGAATATTGTGCTAAGGAAGTTCCTGATTGGAATACGATCTCGATTTCAGGTTATCATATAAGAGAAGCGGGCTCAACAGCAGCACAGGAAGTTGGTTTTACACTTGCAAATGGAATTACTTATGTTGAAGCTGCGATTAAAGCAGGGTTAAATGTGGATGACTTTGCAGGACAGCTATCCTTCTTTTTTAATTCGCATAATGATCTTCTTGAGGAAGTTGCAAAGTTCAGAGCTGCAAGAAGACTTTGGGCAAGAATAATGAGAGACCGTTTTAAAGCAAAAAAATCCCGTTCAATGATGCTGAGATTTCATTCACAAACAGCCGGTTCGACATTAACTGCCCAGCAGGTCGATAACAATATTGCACGTGTAACAATTCAAACTCTTGCTGCTGTATTAGGAGGAACACAAAGCCTTCACACGAATTCAAAAGATGAAGCGCTTGCGCTTCCAACGGAACAAGCCGCAAGAACTGCTCTTCGAACTCAACAGATAGTAGCTCACGAAAGTGGTGTTGCAAATACAATAGACCCTCTTGCAGGTTCTTATTATGTTGAAGCAATGACAGACCAGA
>MGZZ01000020.1 GCA_001802795.1 Ignavibacteria bacterium GWC2_36_12
CAAGCAGACGCTCTAACCAACTGAGCTAAGAACCCGGGATTAAATTTTGAATTGCGGATTTAATTTATTCCGAAATTCGATATTCGCAATCCACAATACCTTTGTACCGAGGGCCGGACTCGAACCGGCACGGGAACAAGTTCCCACAGGATTTTAAGTCCTGTGCGTCTACCAATTCCGCCACCCCGGCATTTAATTTATTAATCTTTTAAAAACTCTTTTCCTGAACCTGACTAAAGATATTTCTCTTTTCCCTTTGCATATGTTCTTTTTTCAAATTCTGCAGAGATAAATCAATTCAAACGGTTTATATGTTTTTTGTTGTTTTATTCCTTCCTGAATTATGCTCATCAAACATTTTGAGTCCGGCATTGCCAGTTTAATTTCTTTTTTAGCTTGTTATTACATAAACAAAATATTTCATAAATCCGTGTGTCTACCAACCTGCCTGCCGGCAGGTTCCGCCACCCCGGCAAATTTTCTTTTATTTTAGCGTGTAAATATATTGAAACAGTTATTTTAGTGCAAGAAAACGCAATTTATATAATCCTGTTTATCAGTAAGCATATCAGTTAGCCTTTAGAAATAATGCATTTAGTATTTGTATCTTTTTGTTAATAAATATTAAATATTCTTACTTTGAGAAGTAAAAGACTTTTCTTTCTAAGAAAAAAAGGGAATATCCAAGTGGCATAAGCATTGAATTTTTTAATGCGAGGGAAAAATAGTTCGCTTGTTTATTCATCATTTTGAGAGGGCATTATGCGGCAAATATTCACTTATGATCCCAGAACAATTTTGTTACCTGTTACAATCTTTAGTCTGATTATTATTTCATCTTGTAGCGATTCATCTAAACCCTCAACTCTTATCTATTCGCAAGATGGGATTATTTACAGCCAGGCTACTGATGAACCTTATACAGGTAGGATAGTTGACACTATAGCCAACAGAATAATTAAATACGAAGTTAAAGAAGGATTAAAGAACGGAGTATTTATTATTTATTTCCTCGATGGCAAAACAGCGATCTACGGGAAAATAAAAGATAATAAAAATGTTGGAAAATGGAGTTACTATTATCCTAACGGTAAACTTGAATCTGAAGGATGCTTTAAAAATGATATAGTAATTAACAAATGGATCTGGTACTATCCAAATGGAGAAAAAAAAGAAGAAGGCAGTTTCATTAACGGAAAAAGGGAAGGTATCTGGAAAATATACAAAGAAAATGGAACCCTGAAATCGAATATTTTTTTCAAGGAAGGAAACGTTATTAACACAATTGATTTAAAGCCCTCGACAATTTCATAACTAAAAAATTTAAATCGTTTTCATAATAAGATTCAACATTCAAGCACAAACAAAAAAAGCCTCATTAAGAATGAGGCTTTTTAATTTCTGTTAATCCTGATTTTAGTCTAAGTCATTGTCATCATTCGAAATATAATCCGGAATAAAACCCAACTCCTCTGCTGTAGTTGTGTTGGCTTTCATAAGATCGTGAAGGATCATTATTTCTCTATTTATTAATTCTAATAAGTCGTTTTTCTCGGATTTATCCAAATATTTAAATTCTTTGATAGTGCTTACTTTCCTGAAAATTTCTTTCTTTTTATTTTCAATTTCATACAATTCAAGCACTAAATCCTCATAGAAATTGTTTTGATATAGATAAATCGTTAAACTTTTATACATAGTTTCTCCACAAAATTTATTTCAACATTCTCAGTTTTAAGTTCACAAAGCAAATGCCATCCGTAAATAAGAAAAAAATTGCTATCGCTTTTATTTCAGCAAAAAACTAAGACCATAAAAGAATAAAACTAGCCATAAGGAGTAAAAAATGATAGCCAGTCCTCACAAGCCGGAAAATATTACTGTTTTGAATATATATATCAACCATCTTAATTATATATTATTTCTGGTATAGATTGTTTGTTTAAACTTTCATTAATGCTTTTTTGTAAAAGCTCAATAATCGTTTTCTTAGTAAAAGGTTTTGAAAGGTAATGTGAACAACCTTCCTGCAGAAACCTTTCTTTATCCCCTCTCATAGCAAAAGCTGTTACGGCTATGATAGGAGTGTTTGCATAGCCAGGAATTTGCCTTATTAATTTTGTTGCATCCAGTCCGTTTATTCCACTCAAACTTATATCCATAAGAACAGCATCAAATTTTTTTTCTTTAGCAAAATCAACTGCGTCTTCACCTGAACTTACTTCTGTAGCATAATAGTTTTCATTAACAAATAATTTGAGTAAATCTCTAGTGGTTTGGTCATCCTCAACGATCAGGACATTATATTCCTTCTTATTTTCCGATGTATCATTTCTATTAATTGTTTTCATTTTATTTTTCTCTGTGTTAAATGTTTCATCATTCACGGGTATTCTTAAAGAAAAAACCGACCCTTTATTTAAAGAACTTTCCAGATAGAGTTCGCCCTCCATCATGTCAACGAACTTTTTAGTAATAGTTAGCCCCAAACCTAAACCTTCATAATTCCTGTTTAGTCCTTCACTACCCTGCCTGAAAGGTTCAAATATCTTTTTATAGTTCTCTTCAGGAATTCCAATTCCCGTATCTATTACCTTAATCAATGCTGCATTTTTACCACCACTTTGTGCTTTATCAATAGTTATAGTTATATTACCTTTATCAGTATATTTAACAGCATTGCTTACAAGATTGCTTAAAACTTTTGTAAGTATATGTTCGTCAGCTTTTACAATTATTTTTTCTTTCACGTTTACTTTTATTGACAATCCTTTTAAGTACGCTGCCTCAGCAAATTTTTTAGTCACTTCTTTCATAATTTTTTCTACATCAATACCGGATTTATTTACCTTTATTTCTCCTGATTCAATAGTTGACAAATCCAGGATATTATCCAAAGATTCTCTAAGCCTGTCTCCGCTATTATAAATTATATCGGTCATCTCTTTAAGATCATCATCTATCAGCTTTTCGTAAATTAATTTGGCATATCCCATAATAGCTATAAGAGGAGTTCTAAGTTCGTGGCTCATATTAGAAAGAAAAGCTGTTTTGAGTTTGTTCATTTCCTCGGCTTTTTCTTTAGCTTTGATTATCTCTTCCTCAGCTTTTTCCTGTGCTCTTTTATATTCTTTTCTTTTTTCACATTCGTCTAAAGCTCTTTTTACTGCCGGTCCCAGCCTAACCATTCGATGTTTAAACACATAATCTGTGGCTCCCAATTTCATAGCCTCGACTGCCTGTTCCTCACATACTTCTCCCGATAAAAGAATAAAAGGAACTTCAGGCATTTTCTCTTTAACCAGCTTTAATGCAGCAAACCCGTTAAAAGCAGGAAGTGTAAAATCGGATAAAACAAGATCAAACTCATTACCGGAGTTTATCGTCATTTCGAATTCATACCTGTTTTCTGCAAGAGTTATATCGACTTCGAGCCCACCTTGAAGTAAGATCTCTTTTGCGAAATCTGCATCAGCCGGGTTATCCTCAAGGTGAAGTATTTTGATTTTGTTATTCATATTTCTGAGCAATATTTAATAAATAATCAATATTTTTATCCGGGTTTTTGTAAACTTGAACATTGCTTAAGAAAATTAAGCTTCCGAGAGATGATACGTTATAGTCTGATTGACCAATAATAAGTAGGAATTTAAACCTGAGAATTGTAGTAAAATAACTACAAGGCTAATTATTGCCGATGACCTGGTCTTTTAGCCTTCGTTAAGCTATCAATAGTTATAATCATGTCCTCAAAATCATTTGTTTTATCAAAGAAATAGTCAGCCTTTTCTTTTAATGCTTTTTCTTTGTAAGAAATAGAAGAAAGATTAGTAAACATCATTACAATCGGTGTTGTTTTGTGCACACTTTTAATTTTGGTCAGAACATCAAACCCGCTGCTGTTTTCTAATTCGATATCAAGCACGACGATATCCGGTTTTTTATCCTCAATTAATTTCAAAGCTGATGCAGTATCGGAAGCTTCCCCAACAATTTCAGCGCCTTTAATTTCTGTGATAAATCTTATTAAGTTTTTTCTAATGTGATATGAATCATCAACAATAGCTATTTTCAAAACTGCCCTCAGCAAAAAAATGTTTAGGACAAAATAGCTTTTTACGGTTTTATTGTATGTAGAAATAAAAAAGAAGTTTTTGTAGTATTAATTCTACTATAGAATAAACAGCTAAATTGAAATGATTTAATCGAGCAGTTTATTTGTTATAGCATAGTGAATTAGTTCTGCATTAGAATGAAGATTGAGTTTTTCAAGAATTCTTGCACGGTAAGTGCTAACTGTTGTAACAGCTAACGAAAGAGAATCAGCAATTTCTGCAAGTGTTTTTCCCGAAGCTATCATTTGAAAAACCTGGAACTCTCTATCTGATAATATTTCATGAACAGGCTTATCACTTCCAGACTGAATTTCAAAAACTAATTTTTCAGCAAGAGTAGCACTAACGTACTTTCCACCATTATGAACTTTTCTTATTGCTTTTACGAGTTCTTCACCGGCAGATTCTTTAGTTACATAACCAAAAGCTCCTGCTTTCAATACTCTCATTGCAAATCTATCCTCCGGGTGCATACTCAATATCAGAACACGAAGTCCGGGTTTGAATTCTCTCAACTCTTTTAACAAATCAAGTCCGCTTTTATCAGGGAGATTAATATCTAAACTCAGAACATCAACATTATTTTTCAATACAAATTCCATCGTATCTTTGGCATTACCCGCCTCTCCTACAACCTCAATATCCATCTCATCCTTAAGTAACTTCTTAAATCCTTCCCTAATAAGCGAGTGATCATCAGCGATAAAAACTTTAATCATAAACCGCCTCCCATTTTAAAGATTTTAAGATTGAATACCCTAAATAATAGCTCTAAACTATTTTATATCCAAAGGAATAATTAATATTTTGTTGAGAAGAACAAATGGACAAACAGAGATATAAAAACCGATTTTTATGTTGCCTTTAAAGTAATAGTAAAATATAATATTGAAAACATTAGCAAAGTTATTTTATCAATTCTATAAAAATTTATTATGATTATAAAATTGTGTTTATTGTCCTTATTAAAATGTATATTTTTAAATTAAAATAGCAAAAAAAATTGGTTTAATTTTTGACTCTAGTTATACAATAAAGTCAATCGCAATGTTAATATGAAATTTTTTGTTTTACTTGTTACAACTATACTGTTTTCCCAGCAGGCTTTTCCACAATCCAGAATAAATTATAATAATCAAGACTTGTTCTTAAGTGGCGCTAACCTGGCCTGGTTAAATTTTGCAAATGATATAGGACCCGGATTAACCGATTTCACCGGATTTTCAGACGTTATGCTGCAATTGCACGACCATGGTGGGAATGCTCTGAGATTATGGCTACACACCAATGGTACTATAACACCGGAATTCGACTCAGCAGGATATGTGAGCGGACCCGGAACAAACACTATAGAAGACTTAAAAGCAATTTTAGATTCTGCATGGAAAAGAGAAATAGGTTTAGACCTTTGCCTATGGTCATTTGATATGTTGAGAGTAAGAACTTTGGACGATTTTGGAGGAAATCAGGCTCTTCTTGATGCTTACAATATCATAAAGGCAAATAACAAGCGAATGCTGACCGACACTAATTACACCCGCGCATATATTAACAATTGCTTAATTCCAATGGTAGACTCACTTAAAGGGCATCCCGCAATAATTGCATGGGAAATATTTAATGAACCCGAAGGAATGAGTAATCAATTCGGATGGTCCGATATTCAGCATGTAGACATGAGCGATATACAGCGTTTTATTAATCTTTGCAGCGGTGCTATCCATCGCACTGATACGGCAGCACAGGTTACAAGCGGGGCATGGAGTTTTCTAGCTCTTACCGATGTACCAACAGTACTTGCAAAAGCGGGGCAAGAACTTTCTCAATTCAGTTCTTCTCAAAAAGAAGAAATAGCATCCCAGTTCAAGCAAAAGTACAGATCATCGATGTCTACCAATGAGGTTATAAATTATCTCGAGAAAATATCTCATATTATATCGTATAATTATTATAGCGATGATCGTTTAATCAATACAGGAGGCGATACGGATGGTACTCTCGATTTCTATTCTGTACACTATTACAGCGGTATCGTTCCGTCAAATCCTACTTCTGTTTCTCCTTTCCATCATCCTAAAAGTTACTGGCTGCTCGATAAACCTCTTGTTGTAGCAGAATTCGCTCTTCAAAATTCATCAGGAATTCCGAAAGAAAAATTATTCGACACTTTATATCAATTAGAGTATGCAGGTGCACTCCCGTGGTCGTGGACAGACACAGATTTTTCTTCACATGAAGACGTACTATCAAGCTTGCAGTTTATGTGGGATAATTACCGAAATGATGTTGATGTTATTGGTATTAGCGGGGATTGGCCTAATGTAATAATAACCAGTCCCGAAAACAATACAACATTCCCGGATACATCTGAAATTGAAATTACTGCTGATGCTTATGATAATGACGGTTATGTTGTTCTCGTGGAATTTTTTGCGAACGATACTTTGTTAATCGGGGCAAGGGATACTTTACCTTTTAATTATACCTGGACCAATATACCTGACGGAAATTATTCTATTAAAGCAATTGCAACAGATAATATAGGTAATCAAAGAACATCAAACAGAGTAAATATAATTGTAGGCACTCCCGCTATGACAAGATTAGAAGAATACAGATCAGCACGTGTGGGTACAGATATGGCTATAGTTAGTGATGCCACTGCAAGCGGAGGCTTATATTTAGATATAAGAACAAACACACCCACAAATACTATAACCTGGACTCTGCCAAGCGTTCCTCAAGACGGAACTTACGAAATAAAATTTGGATACAGGTGCGCTTATGATTCACCTAAAATTCAATTTATTAATGTTAATGGAACCCAGGCAGGAGAAGTAATATTTGAAGGTGCCGCATCTCAGTGGTTAGAAAAAAGTACTACAGTTGATTTACTTGCCGGGCAAAACACTATTCAACTTCAACTATCCTGGGGTTGGATGCACTTGGATTACATGGCTGTACCGACAGAAATTGTCGTTGGTGTTGATGATCTTTCTGGAACTCCAACTGAATATTCTTTACATCAGAATTATCCAAATCCTTTTAACCCTGAAACTACAATTGAATTCGTAATTCCCAAATCGTCATTTGTAAACCTGTCGATATATGATGTACTTGGAAGAAAAGTAGTAACATTAATAAACAGAGAATTGAATGCGGGGAATTATAGCATTCCATTCAAGGCAAGTACACTTGCGAGCGGTGTTTACTTTTATCGTTTGGAAACGGGAAATTTTAGTGAAATAAAGAAGATGATGCTTCTAAAATAGTATTTTAAGTAATCACCCGGTTTCTGAATTTTGAACAACTGTAGAATTTTTAGCAGAAAATAACTCGTAGAAAAAGAGTATTATTAGGGGAACGTATTCGATAATTAATACTACAGGATAATCCTTCCAGATACCATATAACTGGTAATTTACAACTGTAAATATAGTCAAACACGCCAGGTTCGTATAAAGAATTCCACTCCATCTTGGAATGAAAGGAAGTAGTACTGCGAGCCATGTAACATACCACGGATGAACAACCGGTGAAAAAATAAGCAGCAAAAAGACTGATAGATAAATTTTGTTCAAAAAATCTTTACGTGAAAAGATGACCGGTATAAAAACAAGTATGAAAAGAATTCCACAAATTAATCTTGATTTCTGATTATCGTCTAAAAACGCATTAATTATTTCAAAAATAAAACCATTAAATGTCCAATTAACTGTAAAAGAAGTTAAAGCTTCAAAAACGTTAACTGAAAAAATAAAAGGAAGATAGAGCAATAAGCATACGATTAAAGGAATAAGAATGGTTTTAATCTTAGCTTTAATCCCCTTTTCAACTATAAATAAGATCGGGAGTAAAACAAGTCCTACAGGTTTTACGCATATCGATAACCCAATAAATATAAGGCTGAAATTTTTTTTATTGCTTAAATAAAAATAGATAGAAAAAATTAATAGGGTAAGACCAATGCCATCAATGTGGGCATCAAAAAAAAATTGGAACACCGGTAGAGGAGCTAAAGCATACAGAAAAATGTTTTTAGCCGGCAGCTTTTTTTCTTTAAGAATAAAATACAAACCAAGGAAAGTAAATAACTCGAACAAAAGCAGAAGTATTTTTATTCCCAAAAAACTTTCTCCACCAATTATGTATGCTAAATAAAATATAAAAAGACTCAAAGGCGGATATATTGTTTTAATATTTGAAAAACTCACTGACTTTGGAAGAGATTCTGAATGAAGGCTTAATAGCTCATTATCGGAAGGCGCATATTGATAAGGATTAATTCCATTCGCTATTACTTTCCCATCCCATAAATACCTGTAATAATCATCGGAACCAGTTGGTTGGATAAATAAAGTCCCGGTTCTTAAAATTATCGCAACGACTATCAAAAAATAAAAATAATTCACCGGAATATGTGTTATCAATAAATAACGCGACAGAAAAATGAATGCTAATGATGTTGAGATATAAACAACTGCATAAGCAATTATTCTGTCGGATGCGGGTAAAAAGAAAAGGAAATAAAGTAATAGATAAGCGATGAAAAGTAAAAAAAACTTCAAGCCGCGTTTTTGAGTTTCTTCAGACTTGTTTAATATATCCGATTGCATAATCAAATATAAGCTATTTAGGATTTACGAATTAAGAATTGTGAATTGTGAATTTTAAAATCAAAAATCTTAATTCGTAATTCACAAATCTACCCATCGGAAGCAGACCCAAAATCATTTAATCCCCAATTCTTTGCACATCCTGTAAAAATTGGAAGGAGCCATCCCGAGTTTTTCTGCGGCACTTGAATCAGAACTCGAAATGCTTCTGACATATTTGAAGTATTTAACTCTAAATATTTTTTCCATGTCCTTCAAAGGAAGTACCTGACCTGAATACATATCTTCAAAATTAGTCTCTTCTTTTATCAGCATATGATTTCTTAAGATCAGGGGGTTACTGATTTCCTTTGCTGTAATTGCTCCGTTACTATTAATAATCAATCTTTGAACAACATTTCTTAATTCTCTTACATTGCCGGGCCATTTATAATTAAGAAGAATTTCTTTTGCCTTATCATCCACAGTCGGCATTTTTATTTCCATATCTCTGCTAAAGTATTGCAGAAAATGATCAAATAACAATATGATATCCTGACCACGTTTCCTTAAAGGAATTATATCTAAAGGAACAACATTTAATCTGTAATAGAGGTCCTCTCTGAATTTGTTATTCATTACCTCGCTGGCAAGATTTTTATTTGATGCAGCAATTATTCTAACGTCTACGCTTAGTTTAACTGTTCTTCCAATCTTTTCTATTTCTCCATCCTGGATTACGCGCAATAGCTTAACCTGTGCTGAAAGAGGTAACTCTCCTACCTCGTCAAGAAAAACAGTTCCATGATTTGCAACCTCAAAAAGTCCCGGTTTACTTGAGTTAGCTCCAGTAAAAGAACCTTTTTCATATCCAAAAAGCTCACTCTCAACCAGCTCACCGGGAATACTACCGCTATTAATTGGGATAAAGTTCTCGTATTTTCTTTTACTGTTAAGATGAATATTCCACGCTACTAATTCTTTCCCCGTACCGGAGGCGCCGTTAATTAATATATTCACATCACTTTTGGCATACTTTTCAATATTTTCCTTTAGCTGAAGCATCGGCTCCGATTCACCAATAATCTTTTTCATCTCTAATAAGCTTTGAATATTTTGTTTTAATTTTTTATCGGATTTAAGTTTATACCTCTCCAGTCTTTTCTTTTCATAAGCATTAAAAATGCTCAGGATGAAATCGGTAGGCTGGTATATATAATTTTCTATATTCCCCGGGTATTTGGTACAATACCAGTACGCTCCCGCTCTCATAAGATTATTTGCAAAATCATAATTTGTAATATTAATTGTCATTTTTGTAATGACAATTATCTGTATAAACTGATCATGATTTTTTATTTGTGTGATTAACTCTTCCCCTTTCAGCCCCCCGGAAATTTGATAATCCAGTATCACTACATCGTATTGATCAGGATTATCTTTAATCAACTCAAGCGCTGATCTTCCATTAGAAACTACATCCTTAATTTTTATTCTGGTATCGTAGTAACTGACAGTTTTTTTTACTCTTTTTACATCAAACTCTTCATCCTCAATCAAAAGAATATTAATTGTATCGGTTCTTTCCATAATGCCACTTCCTAATTTTTAATCTTTATTGTGAATCTACAACCGGAATTCTCTAAGTTTTCGGCATCCAGTTCCCAGCCACACCTGCCGACAGCCATTTGATAAGCAATAAAACAACCGTAGCCGGAGTTTGTACCTTCTATTTTTTTTGTTGTTTCATTTTCAAGAAATATTTTTTTAATACCCTTTTCTCCTTTTTCCAGTAAATCTTTTTTTATTCCTTCACCGTTATCAGAAATCATTATGTACGAAAAGTTTTTCCCCTTATCATATTTGGTAGCAATATTTATTTTAATCGATTTTCTATTTCCGTGATCAATGCTGTTCTGAATTAATGGTTCGAATATTTCCCAAACTACAAATTCATTAACATTAACGAAAGGTAAACAATCATCAAGGTTTAACTCAAACTCGAACATCTCATTTTTGCTTGATATTCTTAAAAATATATACTTAACAATAAATTTAATAACCTGGTTAACATCGGTATGAAACATCGGGCTGATTATCGTATTAATCTCATGATCATACCATTTCATATCGTAAATAATTCTTGAAATAAAATTGGAATATGTAATTACCCTTCCTTTTAAATCGTCAAGGTTTTCATTATTCATTTGCCTGACATCTTCTTTAATGAAACCTATTATTTTTTCCGCCTTATGATGTGTGTGATAAATTCTTTTTGTAAAAAGTGATTCTTTTTCCAACCTGATTTGTTTTTTCAAATTTTCTTCATGCTCTTCATAAAATCTGTTCTGAGCTTCATTTCTTTCTTTTACAGCCTGAGACGATACCAAAAATATTGCGATCAGACCAATAAAAATTAACGATGAATAAACGAGTGCCACTTTATTAAAATTCGAACTTACTTCATCAGTTAAAAAAGAAAAATCGGGAGTAATGCGCATATACATAACACCAAGGTATTCGCCGTCAGGGACAAATGGAACCAGTATGTTAAATGTATTTTGATCTTTAAGTGTGCTGAAAATAACTTCGTTAGATCTTATTTCATCTTTCTCGGTAATATATAATTCAACCCCTTCCGAATGTGAATCATTCCTGATATCGTATGGAACCAATGTTCCCGTTAAATATGAATGGAGTCTCTGACCGCTGTCAATTACATAAAGCCTTTGATTTTTACTAAGAATCAGGAAAATATCTTCCACACTTTTTTGTATCAGTTGCTGTTTAAATATCACATTAAACGAATATATTATTTCTTTGTCTTCAAAAGCGGCAACAGGTTTATGAAGAAAAAGGTTTTCAAACAATAATTCCATACTTGTAGAAGTAACTATAGCCAGCCTTTCAGCAGAATACTTTCTGTACCACGCTTGTGTTTCACCTAAAAAATCATCGAGCGATCCTCTTTGGACAAAGGCAACAAAAATTTGAAAGATAATTAAAATTGTAAAGAATATAGTTATATGGCGAATTTCAAACTTGTACTTGTATATTTTATTTAAAATTTTTCTCTTAAACATGATGCTTATAAAAAAACTAAAACTCTTTAATCATTACTTTGTCAGTTTGAATAGCATTCGTACATTCGATTAACGCCTGCTTTACCGAAATCTTATTCTGGATTGCCTTCTTAAAATAGAAGGACATGATTTTTGAATACCTTGTATAGTCAACATGAGCCGGACGATGAACACCGGTTTTCATAAAATTTTTGAAACTTTCTATTTCGGGATACTTTTTCAAGTATTCAGGATTCTCATAGAAACTGTTTACAATAGGATAATATCCGCTCTCCCTATAAAAGATTTCCTGAGATTCATTTTTGAGAAGAAATTTCATGAAGTCAACTGTTATTTCTTTCTTGTTTGAAAATTTCGAAACCATCAGATTCCATCCGCCAAAGATTGATGTTGGTATGCCAGAATCAAAATGTGGAATTGGTATTTTTTTAAGATGACTTTCTTTCTCGGGATCAAAGGGAGATTCTTTAAAATCTTTATCGTAACTGGGCCATCCCCTAATAAACAAAGCATCATTATTTATAAAATATTCATAGCTGGGAATTTCAGTAAACTCCGTTACAATTTCCGGTGTTGCTTTATTCTTATTTACAAAGTCAACCAATAATTGTAAGGATTTTTCAGCTTCATAAGTGTTTAGGTTAAAGCCTTCTTCACTAAAATAGTTTCTGTTAAGACTGAGGAGTAACTCCATAAAACAACAAATAAGTCCCTCGTAATCTGTAGCAGGAAAAATATAATATGGAGTACTCGGTTTAATTTCATTTTTTAATTTTATAAACTCATTCCAGGTAATGTCATTATTAATCCTTCTTATTATATTATCACCACCCTTAAATCTTTTAAGAAGATCTTCCCGGTAATATATTACTCCCTGAACAAGGTCTAACGGAACAGCGACTAATTCACCTTCATAATAACATGATTCAAGTGCTGATTTTAAAATTTTCCCTTTCTCATCATCAGAAAAATACTTATCAAGGGGTTCACACCACTTTGCAAATCTCTGAACCCAAATTAAATCTACTGCAAAAAGATCTATTCCGTCTCCTCTTCCCCTAAGAGAACGTGCCAGCATTTCTTTTCTTTCATTCGTACTAAAATCGAAATTAGGAAAATCAATCGGAATTACTTTTATTTTTCCCTCATTTAATTTGTTATACTTATCAATTAAAATTTTATGAGCGGCGGTTACACGGTCTGCGAAGTAAATTTCTATAACATCACTTTTTTTAGAACTATTAAGTAAGAAAAAGATTATTAGATAAGTTACTGCTACGAAAAGAAGAAATAAAAGACCCCAGGTTTGTTTAATTTTTATAGTCATAGCACACTAAAATATTTTGCCCTAGATAAATACGCTTTCTTAAAATCAACGTTTATGCCAGAAAAAGTCCTTTACAACCATTTTTTTTATCCGTATTTAAGTTTTTTTTACTTTTATGATAAATACAAGATTAACGTTTTATTAAAATAATAAAAACACTTTTTCATTGTAAACTATCAAAAAAATTAAGTAAAAAATAATCTTATATGAAGGTTTAATCACCCAATAGCTTTAGTAAGTTGCATTTCAGTGCTTATCATATTGATAAAAACTTATTAGGATAATAATCTTAAAGAAATTGACAATAGCCGGAAAGGTAATACTATTTATTAGAATACACCTCTAAAGCACATTTAATTTCCTTGTGCTTATGCCGACCAGTTTTCGTAATTTTCAGAATGGATGGCATAATTTCTGTCATTAAAATTTTTACTTCTAACCATTATTTACTCTTTGGGAAAAAGTGAAAAGGAACAACGGTTTAATTATATCCATACTTTTAACGTTAGTATTTACCGGATGCTCAACATTTTTTGTTAAAGAATCGCCGGAATATATCAGAGCAAACGGAATGCAATTCGTAATAGGAGATGAGCCGTATTATTTTCTTGGAACTAATTTATGGTATGGTTGTTACCTGGGTTCCAACGGTGAAACCGGTGACAGAGAAAGACTGATCAAAGAACTGGATCTACTAAAATCCCTGGGAATTACAAATCTCAGAATCCTTGCCGCATCAGAAAAATCAGAAATAAAAAATTCGTTAAAACCTGCTATTCAAAATGAACCGGGTGTCTATGATGAAAATTTATTGGAAGGTCTCGATTTTCTTTTAAGCGAAATGAAAAAGAGAAATATGTACGCTGTGGTATTTTTGAATAATTACTGGGAGTGGTCAGGCGGAATGTCGCAATATAATGCGTGGTTCGGAGACGGAAAAGTTGCAGATCCCGAAGATCCAAATACAGGTTGGGGAGAGTTTATGCGGCTTTCAGCTACCTTTTATAAAAATGAAAAAGCTAACCAGCATTTCAGAGAATATATTAAAAAAATTGTAACCAGGAAAAATAAGTTTAATGATTTACATTACTATGAAGATCCTACTATTATGGCATGGCAGTTAGCTAATGAACCTCGTCCGTGGGGAAATAGTGAAGACGTTGAATATTATTATAAATGGATAGACACCACTGCTGCATTCATTCATTCTATTGATCTTAATCATCTTGTTACAACGGGGAATGAAGGAACTATGGGAAGCCTGGATTCCGAGGAATATTATTTAAAAGCTCACTCCAGCAGATATATCGATTACTTGACTTTTCATCTCTGGGCAAAAAACTGGGGTTGGTTTGATGCAAAAAAAATTGATGAGACTTATCCTTCTACCGAATTAAAAGCCATTGAATATTTGCATAAACATTTTGAATTCGCACGTCAATTGAATAAACCAATAACCCTGGAAGAATTTGGGATGGCAAGGGATTTGGAAATTTATTCTCCCGGCTCACGGACATCGGCTCGGGATAATTATTTCCAGATGATTTTTAAACTTGTATATGACAGCGCCTCAGTTGGTACAGCCATTGCAGGAACAAACTTCTGGACATGGGGCGGGTACGGGCGCGCCAAACACACGGACTTTGTCTGGCGTACAGGTGATTCATTCCTAGGAGATCCTCCGCAGGAACCTCAGGGACTGAATTCTGTTTTTGATATTGATTCATCGACACTGGAAATAATACAAAAATATGCCGGGCTTATGAATGAGCTCAGGGAAGGTTCAATTGTAAAAAAATGAAATAACAAAATTTCTTAAATAGATTTTATGCGGCTCTGATTTATTACCAAAGGATGTTATTAACTTCATAAATGTTTATCACTATGATAAAATAAATTGCAAATAAATATTATGAAAACATTGATGAAAGATGAAATATCAACAGGTAATATGGCACTATTTATGAAATTTCAAATAAATTAAAAGTCTCTGGAATGGACTCTTATGCAATTAAGTTTTCTGGATATTTCGATAATAGTTGTTTACCTGGTAGTTATAATTTTTTTAGGCATCTTCCTATCAAAAAAAGCTTCAAAAAACATTAACAATTATTTTCTCGGGGGGAACACTATTCCATGGTATATTCTGGGGGTATCGAATGCCTCGGGGATGTTTGATATTACGGGAACAATTTGGTTAGTAATGCTCCTTTTCGTCTACGGATTAAAGAGCATTTTCATCCCATGGGCGTGGCCCATATTTAATCAAATTTTCCTGATGATATATATGTCTGCCTGGTTAAGAAAGTCAAATGTTATGACAGGTGCCGAATGGATGAAAACAAGGTTTGGCAATAGCAGAGGGGCTCATTTATCAAACATTATAATAGTAATTTTTGCAATTGTCGGTGTAATTGGTTTTCTTGCTTACGGCTTTAAAGGAACAGGAAAGTTCTTTGCTACTTTTCTTCCCTGGGATTGGTCACCGGATATATATGCTTTAATCATTATGGCTGCCACAGCAATGTATGTAATTAAAGGCGGGATGTACAGTGTGGTTCTAACTGAAATAATACAGTTTGCAATTATGACTGTTGCCGGAATTGCTTTAGGAATTGTAGCAATAAACCAGGTTAGCCCTGAAACTCTTAATGCTGTACTACCAAGCGGATGGAAAGATATTACGTTTGGATGGAATCTTAATCTTGACTGGTCAGGTACCCTGGCAGACCTTAATAACAAAATAGCGAGCGATGAATATTCCATCTTTGGATTTTTCTTTATGGTGATATTATTCAAAGGTTTCCTTGTTAGCATGGCTGGTCCAGCTC
Source organism: Ignavibacteria bacterium GWC2_36_12 (assembly GCA_001802795.1). Lineage (GTDB taxonomy): Bacteria > Bacteroidota > Ignavibacteria > Ignavibacteriales > Ignavibacteriaceae > RBG-16-34-14. The sequence continues at coordinate 15,952 of MGZZ01000020.1, forward strand.
CTAACTATGATATGCAAAGAATACTTGCAACAAAATCTCCGGTAGAGGCTGCAAAAATGAGCGGAATGGTAAGTGTGGCTTTGTTTCTTCCAAGATATTTAATGATTGCAGGATTGACTGTACTGGCTCTTGGATTTTTCATACCGCATATACAGGCTATGGGAGCTAACTTTGATTTTGAAACCATTCTTCCCATAGCAATCAGAGACTATGTTCCTTCAGGATTGAGAGGTGTTTTAATTGCCGGTTTAGTAGCAGCCTTTATGTCAACTTATTCTGCAACAGTAAATGCCGCCCCGGCATATTTAGTAAACGATATCTACAAAAAATATATAAACCCTGATGCAAGTGATAAAACTTATGTAAGAATGAGTTACATAATTTCTTTAGGCGTAATTATTGTCGGCTCTATTTTTGGATTTATAGCGGAATCCGTTGACCAGGCAACTTTGTGGATAGTAAATTCTCTCTATGGCGGTTATACCGCAGCTAATTTTTTAAAATGGTATTGGTGGAGATTTAATGGCTATGGCTATTTCTGGGGAATGGTGGCTGGTTTAGCATCTTTATTTATTGTGCCCACTTTATTTCCATCATTAAATTCACTTCAGGCATTCCCTGTAATTCTTGTCATTTCCATAATAGGATGTTTTGCCGGAACTTTACTAACCAAGCCCGATGACGAAGAAGTACTAAAGAAATTTTATATGAATATAAAACCGTGGGGATTCTGGAAACCTATTCACGATAAAGTTCTTTTAGAGCATCCGGAATTCCGGGGTAATACAGCATTCAAAAGAGATATGTTTAATGTAGTCGTTGGTATTATATGGCAGATAACGTTGGTGGTTATTCCTATTTATCTTGTAATCCGTGAATCGGATTCTTTAATAATAGCTATAATAGTTTGTTTAATTACAACTATAATACTGAAGAAAAACTGGTGGGATAAATTAAATGCTTCTTTTGGTGAAGAAACTGTTA
>MGZZ01000021.1:0-6448 GCA_001802795.1 Ignavibacteria bacterium GWC2_36_12
CAGAATTCATCATCTCAAAAATAAAGAATCTTAATATTTTTTACAGAAAAAAGTCGAAGGAACCATCGCGGGTATTTAGTCTTTACAAGAATGCCTTTTCAAATTTAAAATTCTTCTCCATTGTCAGTTTCACCATCCGGTCTTTGCCTGTCGCTGTCCTGCTTGAAATTGTTAAAGTTATAACGAAGATTTAGCATAACCATAGGAGATTCTCTTGTAAATTGATTATAGCTGTAAAAGTCCGGGCCCTGTGTAGTAGACTCATACTTGGCAGTGCTGAAAATATCCCTGACCTGGATTGTTAATGAAAGTTTTCTATTGAAAAGTTCCTGCTTAAAAGCTGCATCCGTAGAGAAAAATCCCTCTCTTTTTCCCTGCGAAGAAACGGAAGAGCTGTTGTAACTCAAATTGAACTGCAGAGAGGTGCCCTGACTTATTTTCAAAACATTATTTAATCTTGTATTCCAGGTAAAGCTTTCTCTCGAAAAAGATTCATCATATAAAACACCTTCAATTTTATAATTATACAAATTCCCCATCAGGTTAATATTCCACATCTCAAGTGGATCCAGGACAAACATAAACTCACTTCCAAGAGCGTAGTCTTTTCCAACATTTTCAACTGAGTTATAAGTGATATCGGAATTATCCGGATCATTAGTATATACAGAACGAATTCTTTCAACTTTGTTATGAGTAACCCTGTAATAAATTTCATTCGAAAAAACAATTTCACCTATGAAAGTCTGAAAGCCGAGTTCATAAGAATCTATATACTCGGGTTGAAGATCGGGATTACCCTGCCGCACATTATTTGCATCCATCCACGTTTCAAATGGTTCGAGCTGCCACCCGCGCGGGCGTTCAATCCTGCGTGTATAACTTGCCATCAGTTGCCGTCCTTCGGAAAATTTAAATGAACTGTGTAGAGATGGAAAGATATCCCAGCGGTTAATATCAAATTTTTGATTTTGTCTTTCTACTTCTATTGTTCTGAAAGTGTATTCTCCTCGTATCCCTCCTTGTATTCCAAGTTTACCAAACTGGTCGGCATAGATTGAATAAAGAGCGAGTTCGCTTCTGTTGTATTTGGTCGTATTGTTATATAATGATTGAACTTCATAAATGCCTGTTTGTACGTTATACTCGAGAAGTGAAGTGGCTTCTTCTGAAATATCGGCTTCTCCCTGTGCGCCAGCTTCAAATTTTCTGTTTTCACCAAGAGTCAAAGTATAATCTATCTTTCCTTCAATTTCACTTGATGGACCTATTTCCGTAGTTTCTTTCCCGCTTACCTGTGTATTGCCATTTAGCTCAGATGTTAAAGTTGATTCATCGGAATTATTATGACCATAAACTATTTCTCCTTTTAGTTCGTGTCCATTTTGATCAAACTTGTGGAAGTAATTCATATTCAGGACAAAATGATCACCACTTCTCACCCTTTCTCCAATGCTCGTGTATCTAAGTTCAGCGGGAAACTGTTGTGACCATTCCACAAAATTTTGAAAAGAATTTTGCTTATTTTTCCTGTCACCATACCTTCCCCCTAAACTTAATACATCTTTTTCACTGAAAAGAAAATCTATACCTCCCCGTAATCCAAAAGATGTTCTTCCCCAATTCATATCATTTGTAGAATTCAGGAAAGAAGTATTATTATTAAGTATAAATCTCTGTTCTGCAATGCCATCACCGGGAAAAATTCTCTTGTTATAATCTATTCCAAAAGTCGTATTAACATCTTTTGCTTTATATTCAAACAAGAAGTCACCGCCGTACTTATCATTTAATCCGGCATTAGCATTAACCACGCCGCTTAAACCAAGATTCTGATTCTTTTTCAGTATAATATTGATAATGCCCGCCGTTCCTTCGGGATTATATTTTGCGGAAGGGTTTGTTATTATTTCTATTGATTTAATTGAACTTGCCGCTGTTTGCTGTAGAACATCCTGTGCATCCATTATTGATGGACGACCATCAATTAATACAGTGAAATTGCCGCTGCCTCTCAGGCTCACATTTCCTTCAATATCAACAGTAACCGAGGGAACATTTTCAAGTACATCGGCAGCGTTACCCGAAACAACGGTCTGCATCTGATCCACATCAATAACTTTTTTATCAAGCTGGTATGAAACAGGCGATCTTTCGTCTTCTACAATTACATTCTCTAAGTTTATCGCAACTGGTTCGATAAAAATATCGCCAAGATTAATGTTAAGATTATTCCTGTTTATTTCTATATTAAAATGTCTGTCTTTAAACCCGATAAACCTGATATCAACAAAATATTTCCCTGGACGCAACCTCTCAATATTAAATTTCCCATCGGCGTCAGTTACGGTGCCGGTTAATACGGAAGAATCAACCGATGATAGAACAACTACATTGGCATATTCCACTTTTTCATTAGAATTAGCTACCAAAACCCTCCCTTCGACTGTTCCCCCAGCAAATCCTTCACCTCCTTGCCTTCCCTGTGAATAAACGAAAATGAAAGGTGTGAGCACAACAAGCAATAATAAAGCATTCCTCATTTCACTTTACCTAAAATCCTTGATATATGTATACATTAAACAAAGAAATCTGAAAATAGTTTAAACGGGATTATTTTTAAGATAAGGAATTTAGAGAGAAAATAGCAAGGCTAATTGTGGAACTATAATCAATAATAACTAAAAAGGAGGCTGGCTAAATGAGACTTTGAATTTAAAAGAATTATGCGGAGATCCCCCAAATCTCCGCATAATCAAAACATCCCTCATAAATGAAATTTTTCAATTTCTAATAGAACTTAATTAATCTTATAGTCTTTTGAATCAGTAATGTTACTAAAAATTTCTAAGCAGGATTTGTTCCTTTTACAACAGAATGGGCTTAAATAAAATTTAAATTACGTATATGTACTTATTCATTGAGTAAGAAAACTTAATTTGTTGTTTGTTGCCAATCGGCAATTGAAGTTTTAACATAAGAAAAAAGGGAAATCTCAATAAGATAAATTTATCGTAATTATACCGATTTATTAAAGTTCCAGACATGATATTTTTGTACTAATTATTAGGAGGAATTAAATAATGAGCCTTTCAGCAGCTAAAAGAATTATCTACGATATTGTTACATGGGAATTTTTACCTATTGAAGAATATCAGGATAAGTATTATTTTTTAAAAAAGATTAAAGGGATTTTCCCTGACCTTTCGGATGAAAAAATTATTTCTGCAATAGAATATGCCAACAGGCAAACAAAATCATCCGTAAGAAAAAAGAAATATGTAAATGCCTTGAGTTTAAAGATGTTCACAGCTTAAGGCTGAAATGAAAATATTATATGGCGGATGACTTCAGCGAATATTTCAGGCTCCTGTCTGATTTGGGAAATCCGGTATATTATTCTCTCTTTCTTACAATTACAATATCCGTACTTATTTTCCTTTTTTTCAAATATGTTCTCTTTCCCCTCAGGAAAAAACATATTGTTGAAAAAAAAGAACTCGAACTGAAAAATGTAAGGCTAATGGCATTATTTGCCGAACTCGACCCCAACCCCTTAATAAGGGTAAACGCTGATGGGATTGTAATTCACATAAATGATGCTGCAAAAAATTTAGGAAAAGATGCCCCAATAGTAGGGGAAAAAATAAATAAAATCATTCCTTCTATAAACTTCCCTATCGATGATTGTATAAAAAAAGATCAGCCGGTTGTATTTACGGAGACAATAAACAACAAATTTTACTCGATTTTATTCAGGGGTATAGCGTACCTTAATATTGCTCAAATTTATTTTGATGACCTGACGGAAAGGAAGCAGTTCGAGGAAGAATTGCAATCATCAAAAGTTAAGTTAAGAGAATTATCAGAGCATCTCCGCAATACGCTTGAAGATGAAAGACAAAGGATTGCCAGAGAGCTTCACGACGGCGTAGGGCAAAACCTTCATTTGATAAGATTAAAACTTAAAACTATTGAAGAATCTCAATCGAAGGATTTTTCAGAAAAGGATTACGCTACTCTTTTTAATTCAATAGAAAGTTCAATTAATGAACTGAAGGAAATTATTTATAATTTAAAACCGAAAAATCTCGACGAGATAGGACTTGGACCATCTTTAAGAATTTTAACAAAAAGAATTTCTGATGAAACAGGAATTAAAGGATCTATCGATATTTACGGATCGGAAGAAAGACTCAATAAAAGGCTCGAACTAACTCTTTACAGGTTAACGCAGGAAGCACTAAGCAATATTGTAAAACATTCTATGGCAAAAGAATTTAATATCCAGGTAATGAACAATAAGGAAATAATAAAGCTTCTGATTTCAGATGATGGAATTGGATTTGACCCCGCCGATACAAATAGTAAATCAAATTCCTCCGGTTTCGGACTCCTTAATATGCAGGAAAGAATAAGTACGTATAACGGCAAGCTTAAAATAGATTCCTCACAGGGCAACGGGACAGTAATAATAACTGAAATACCGAAAGAAGAGACTATTAATGAATGACAATGGAATCAGGATTTTAATTGCAGATGATCACAATTTGTTCAGAGAAGGAATTATTAATCTTCTTGAAACTGAAATAGATGTTTTTATTGTTGGTGAAGCCGATACCGGTGAATCTCTTGTGATTAAATATTTTGAGCTTAAGCCCGATGTTGTTCTTGCCGATATTTCTATGCCTGTATTGAGCGGAATCGACGCTCTCAAAAAATTAAAGGAGCTGGGAGAATCTCCAAAATTTCTTTTCCTCTCAATGTACGATGGAGACGAATATATATATTATTGTGCAAAGGCAGGTTGCTATGGACTCATAAGTAAAAAAGTTATGAAAGGAGAGCTTCTTTTTGCAATAAAAACAGTTAACGAGGGCAATAAATACTTTGGAATGAATATAACTGAAAAACGGGTGAGAGAAATTATTAATAACTTTGATAAGAAAGTGGAAAGAACCGGAACCGGGAATGAACTGCTTACACCGCGGGAAGAGCAAATCTTAAGATTAATAAGCGAAGGACTGACAAGCAGTGAAATTGCCGAAAGACTACTTGTTAGCAAAAGAACAATTGACACTCACAGAACACATTTAATACAGAAACTAAATCTAAAATCTTTACCGGATTTAATTAAGTATTCTATAAATTTTTGTATGGTTGATAAGTCCGGCTAAAATCTTATATTAACAATTAACAAATGGAAGGAGTTACAAAATGGCGGACGAAATCATCGGGAAAATTTTCTCAAAGGAAGAAGCAGATAAGAATTACGGTCCTGTTTTATCTTCTGTAAAAATCTCTTCATCCGAGCTTAAAGCTTTGATAAGCAAATCCAACAAATATGTTATGTTCAATACAAAGGATGGTAAGCTTTCTATTCTGTGTGAGGGCAGAGTTCTTCTTTATCCAGCTGGTTTCAGTGTTAAAGCTGACGAGAAATATGCTACTTACAGCAAAAGTAAAGTCGAGGAGTTACTAAATTCCGGTAAAGCAGACACAACGGTAGTTGAACAAAGGAAAGAAGTTATGTCAGTTACCAACGGGCAGTACACAATGGAAATAATGAATTGGTGCCCGCCGTTTTGCAGTTAATTTAATCGCTGATGAGTATTCCTCTATTAATAGGCTTTATCGGAAACCTAATCTGGCTTGTAATACCTTTTAGACAGGTAAGAACCAGTTTTTTCTTCTTTTTCCTGATTTATGGAATATCATCAGCAATTATGTTAATAGATAGTTTTATCTTAATCCATCCGGCGTATATCTATCTCGGACAAGGATTTTTTTTAATTGTCTCTCTTTATGATTTGGGAAAGATTCCAAATTATAAATTTTTTTTCCCGGGAGTTTTGCTCACATCAATAATATTACCTCTCGTAATTTCTGTCGGAATTATAACTATAATACTTATTCTTCAACACGTTATTATTTTTTTCATAATCCTTAAAAGGATTATCGTTTACAGTAACGAGAATGATAAATTAAATCTTTTCCATTTTGTTCTTTTAATGTTCGAGATATCGGCAATAATGAGGTTTGTAGTTGTTGCCGGAAATATAAAAACAGGTATAATATTTTTCTATCTCACTGCTGCTTTCAGTATTCTAATAGGTGTTTTCTTTCTCTATTATAATGTGGAGAATAGCCCTAAATTTAGTATGGCTGGCAAGGACATTGTTGACACAGATTAAATAATCTTTTGGTAGTGTCTCAGTGAGACACTACCAATCTTTTCCAATTACCCGCATCATTCATTAAAAATTTCCACCTTATTTATATATATTTTTTAAATACAAAATATTTGATATTAATATCATAATTTCATTTCCAAAAGATCGTTAACATAATATTAAGGGCAATACAAATGATCACATCAGATATTACCGCACTTCAATATCCTACCGGGAAATTCAGCTTCAAAGATGATATGACCCAGGAGAAAAGA
>MGZZ01000021.1:6494-20361 GCA_001802795.1 Ignavibacteria bacterium GWC2_36_12
AGGCAGTAAATGGATTAACAGATAAACAGCTCGACACGCCTTATAGACCTGGTGGATGGACAGTAAGACAAGTCGTGCATCATTTACCGGACAGTCACACTAATGCTTATATTAGAATGAAATTAGCCCTGACTCAGGAAGTGCCTACAATCTGTGCTTACGATGAAAAAGAATGGGCAAAGTTACATGACGTTTTTCAAACACCGGCTGAAGTTTCTCTCAGTTTACTTGATTCACTTCATAAAAGATGGACTGTTTTGCTCAAATCTCTAACTGAAGCTGACTGTAAAAAAAAATTAATTCATCCTGAATCGGGATTAAAAACTGTTGACTGGCTGATTGCACTTTATGCCTGGCATGGCAAACATCATACTGCACATATCACTTCTTTAAGAGAAAGAATGGGATGGTGAAGTTGAGACTATGGGAGAATGAGATTATGCGATAATGAGATGATGGGATGATGGGATGATGAATAATGGGATTGGGAGATTTTGTGATGATGAGACTAAGTAAGTATTACACCTCCACCGAGGCAGATTTCATTATCATAGAAAACCGCAAATTGTCCCGGCGCAATTCCTTTATCAGTTCCATCTAAAAATACTTTGCCCGTTTCATCACCCTTCAATTCCAGCTTACAATTAAAAAACATAGCACCGTGTCTTATCTTTACTTGCAAATCCTTCCGTGCAGGGTTTGATCCGGAAATCCAGTTAAACTTTCCAACCATAAATTCACTGGTCTCCCCTGATTTAAGTTTCTCTTTAGAGATATAAACAAAATTTTTTTGAACATCTTTTTTAACAACGTACCAGGGACCGCCTGAAAGCCCCAGCCCGGAACGCTGCCCAATGGTAAAATAATAATATCCGTTATGCTCGCCAATTACATCTCCAGTTTCGGCATTAATAATGTTTCCGGTTTTAATACCGAGATGATGTTTTATAAATTCATCAAACTTAACCTGACCGAGAAAACAGATTCCCTGGCTGTCCTTTCTTCCTTTATTTGGAAGATCATACTGTTCGGCTAATACTCTTGTCTCTTCTTTTTTATAATTTCCTATAGGAAACAAAGCCCGGGAAAGTTGTTGTTGTGTAAGATAAGCGAGAAAATATGTTTGATCTTTAACCGGGTCGGGAGATTTCTTCAACTGATAAATAGTATCCATTTTCTCAACTTTCGCATAATGCCCGCTTGCAACTTTTTCAAAAGAATTATCAATTCTATTATAAAACTGTCCGAATTTAATCAGGCTGTTGCAGAACATATCGGGATTGGGAGTTCGCCCTTCTTTTATTTCTGAAATAGTATATGAAACAACCGAGTCCCAGTATTCCGTCTGCAAAGAAATTACTTCTAACGAAACGCCTGCCTGCTCACAAACGCCTTTTGCATATTTTAAATCTTCTTCCCAGGGGCATTCGCCAAGAAAAGAGTATTCATCCTGTAGCCAGATTTTCAGGTAATATGCAGTAATGGCGTGCCCTGCATCTTTTAATAATCTCAATGCCACAGAGCTATCGACTCCGCCGGAAAGTAAAACAGCTACCTTCATTATAAATAAGTTTTAGTTGTTTCTAAAATATAAAATGATATAAAGAAATGAATCTGACTGGAGATGTTGCTCAGAATAATTTTACTTAGTTCTCCTTTTAAGACCAAAACTTTCAACAACATGGTTGTAAATATCTTCATTGACACGGCTCAATAAAATAGTTTGCAAACTTTTAACATCTTCAATATAATCATAAAATCCTATGCTTATTTTATTTCTGCCGTCATATACTTTCATAAGACCTCTCATCTTACCACTAAACACACACCCGGAAAGATTTTCGATATCTTTGTAAAAGATTTCTACTCGCTTTTTGTTAAGCAAAAATTTTTCACAAACAATTTTTTCATCATCGGCAGTTATTTTGTACGGCACTATCTGGTAAAGTAAAAGATAATGCCTGTTTACTACATATATCAGAGCAAGTATAATTATTAACGGAATAATATTTATAAGGTCTTTATCAAAATTAATAATTATAGGTATCAGGTAAACAGATAAAACAATCGTAACAGGTATATTACCGAAACGGAAAAGCAGTTTGAAAAAAAAAGGATATTCAAAAATTTTAATTTTATCTTTTTCAAAAAAGCCGGTCAAAGTAAATCCAAATAAAATTTAATAAATATTGACGGATAACAATCAACACATTTTTTTAAGCTGTTAGCGGAACCTTATCTTTACAGGGTCGTTTGTTTCAATCCTGATTCCCTGAACATCTTTAATAACTTCTTTCAGTTCCTGCATATCATTGGGATTGATCTTCTTTAATGCTTCAAGTCTTTCCGGCTCATCGAGCAACAGGTTAAAATTAAGATCAAAAAGAGTTACAGATGACCGATCGACATAGTTTGCATTTGTCTCGATTATATATCCGTCGGTTTCAATTAAAAGAGATATATTAAAATCTTTCATCAAAAATTTCAACCGCGATAAATCCTGTGTGTCAAGGCTGTCTGAGCTTGAATCAACCTCTTCATCCTTTTCTTCATCTTCTTCTTTTTCTTTTGAAACAGGAGGCATCGAAATAATAATTTCCGAATCATTATTCCTGCTAAAACTAAAAGTAATATATTCTTTCTCTTTCACCTCTGCGTCTGCCATTTGTTCAGGCATTTTGCTTCCGGGATTCTGGTCGAACCTGAGTTTGTTCAAATCTTCAAAAGTATATACAGCAACATAACCTTCTCTTCCATCCTCCTGTAATTCTTTGCCCGATGAAAATTGCACGCCATCTCCAAAATCCGCAGCTCTATTCTTAATGTCTCCTTCATTATAAAGCTTGAACTCTTCGACATTTGTACTATCATCAGCAAAGCCCGACACAAATTGTTTCAGCATCTGGATCATTTCTGTGCTCATCAGCACCGTTTCTTCAACCGTACCGGAACCATCTTTGTTCACTTTTATTTTTGTTTTTACATCAACACACCCGGCAATGGTTAGTAAAACGAAAAGTATTATAAGTGCTGCAGCTAATTTTTTCATTTGTTTTCCTCGGCTCATTTTAATTTTTAGCTTAAAGAAGATTGCTGGCAAGTTCTGCCAAAGCAGATCTTTCACCTTTAATTAAGTTTATATGCGCGTAAAGCTTCTGTCCTTTAAAATGTTCTATAAGGTATGAAAGTCCGTTCGATTGAGAATCTAAGTAAGGATGATCTATCTGATATATGTCCCCCGTAAAAACAATTTTAGCTCCTTCCCCGACTCTTGTTATTATCGTTTTAATCTCGTGCGGAGTCAGGTTCTGTGCTTCATCAACGATAAAAAAGATTCTCTGCAGGCTTCTTCCGCGGATATATGATAACGGTTCAATTACAAGCTTTTCATCTTTTATCATATTATTAATCAGTTGATGTTGCTTATCGCTTTCGGAAAACTGATCCTGGATTACTCTTATATTATCCCATAACGGCTGCATATACGGTTCTATTTTACTCTGAACATCTCCCGGAAGGAATCCAATATCTTTGTTGCTTAAAGGTACGATTGGACGTGCTATAAATATTTGCCTGTAAAATTTTCTTACATGAAGTGCACTGGCTAAAGCAAGCAAAGTTTTTCCGGTTCCGGCTTTGCCTGTCAGCGAAACGAGGGAAACATCATTGTTTATTAATGCATCTACAGCAAATGTTTGTTCTGCGTTGCGCGGCTTTATTCCATAAATATAATTTTTATCTACCTTTCTTATAATCTCCATTTCTTTATCGAGATATGCAAGAACCGACCTGCTGGAATTTTTCAGTATATAATATTTGTTCGGTAAAGATTCCCCCTTCAACTTTTTAAGAACAGGCTTTGCCTGAATTTCATAAGGCGCCTGGTATAATTTCTGCAACAGATCGTCATCAAAATCTTCAATGATTTCTTTCCCGCTGTAAAGCTCCTCTACACTTCCGATCCTGTCGGTTGTATAATCTTCCGACAGAATACCAAGAGCCTTTGCTTTCATCCGCAGGTTTACATCTTTGCTTACAAGAATAACTTTGGATTTATTTTTATTTTTCTTGCTCCATTCCAGTGCAACAGAAAGTATCCTGTTATCGGCAGTATCTTCACGGAAGATATCTTTTATTTCAGGCAGCAGTCCGCGGGTTATCGCAACTCTTACTTTTCCTTTCCCCCTTCCCAAAGAAACTCCCCCGTTAAAAATTGCAGTACCCGTAATTGAATCGAGTGTTCTTGCAAACTCACGGGCATTAAGATTAATTACCTGGCTTCCTCTTTTAAAATGATCCAGTTCCTCGATTACAGTCAGTGGAACTACAACATCGTTTTCCTGAAACTGATGAATAGACGATGCATCATGCAAGATGACATTCGTATCCAGTATAAATGATTTGGGTGTGCTGCGGCTCATAAAATTATTGCTCGTATAATTTGCTAAAATATTTGAGGAGATCTTTTAAGGAAAAGCATTTTGAAATGATTAAAACGGTAAAAAAATTCAAATTCTTGTAATCTTATTAGAGCTACAAATTTTATGACTGATATATAACTCTTTCTTACAATAATTTAAAGTCACTTGAAAGTATTAAACATTTTTTAACAATTTGATTGTGTAAATTGAATCTATAAACTCATTGAATTATATTAGTAACCTAAAAGCGGAAAGAGTATTGATCAAGGAAAGGAATCCTTTACCAAAATTCACATCAGGAATAATAAAACGAGTCTACAAAGAGTAGCCACTCCGAGAGTGGCTATTTTTTTATAAAAGCGGCAAATTTGATGGAGATGATTTCATAATGAATGCTAAAAAGCATATTGCAAAGCTTATTCTCGAAGACGGTACTGTGTTTACAGGGTACAGCTTCGCACACTATGGAAATACGAATGGCGAGGTTGTGTTTAATACTGGTATGGTCGGCTACCCGGAAACTCTTACTGACCCTTCGTACAGGGGACAGATTCTCGTTTGCACTTACCCGCTAATTGGCAACTACGGAATTCCCGATAATGAAAGAACAAATGGGGTCTATAAAAATTTCGAGTCCGAATCGATTCACATCAGGGCATTAATTATATCGGATTACTCTACAGAATATTCTCACTGGAGTGCAACAAGATCGCTCGGAGATTGGCTTCAGGAAAATAAAATCCCGGGAATTTATGGTATCGATACCAGGATGCTGACAAGAAAACTTCGCGATAAAGGAACTATGCTTGGGAAAGTCATTATAGATGAAAACCCGGATGTTGATTTTGAAGATCCTAACATGACCGATCTTGTAAGTGAGGTAAGCATAAAAAAACCTGTAGAATATAAAGCAGGAAAGAAAAAAGTCGTGCTTGTTGATTGCGGCACAAAGAACAATATAATACAAGCTTTCCTGGGAAGAAATATTTCCATAAAGAGAGTACCTTACAATTATGATTTTGCATGCGAAAGTTGCGACGGAATTCTTCTCTCGAACGGACCCGGCGATCCGAAGATAAATAAAAAGACCATTGAGAATGCCAGAAAAGCTATGGAGAAAAATACTCCCATTCTCGGAATCTGTCTCGGATCGCAAATACTCGCTCTCGCAGCAGGCGCCGACACTTATAAACTTAAATATGGTCACCGTGGACATAACCAGCCCTGCAACGAAATGGGCACCAAACGCTGTTACATTACATCCCAAAACCATGGCTATGCGGTTAATGCCGACACTTTAGCTGAAGACTGGAGACAATGGTTTGTAAATGATAATGATGGAACAAACGAAGGGTTGTTTCATATTTCAAAACCTTTCTTTGCTGCTCAGTTCCATCCTGAAGCTTCGCCGGGACCGGATGATACAGAGTTTATCTTTGATATTTTTGTACGAGCATTAAAATAATGTGTGTCACTTAGAGAGAGATTTGTAAAAAATATTATGATGATAAAAACAAGTAAACCTAAAAAAGTACTGATCCTCGGTTCGGGAGCTTTGCAAATTGGACAGGCTGGAGAATTTGACTACTCGGGAAGCCAGGCTATAAAAGCCTTAAAGGAAGACGGCATCACATCTGTTTTGATTAACCCAAATATAGCTACCATACAAACCTCTGAGGACTTTGCAGATAAAGTCTATTTCATTCCTATTAAAACTGAGTTTGTAGAGAAAGTAATAAAAAAAGAAGAACCCGATAGTATACTTCTTCAATTCGGCGGACAGACAGCTCTAAACGTTGGTGTCGAACTATATGAAAAAGGATTGTTGGATAAATACGGTATAAGAGTTTTGGGTACATCGGTAGAAGCCATACAAAATACCGAAGACAGGTCAAGGTTCACCGATAAATGCTCTGAAATAAATTTAAAAGTTGCACTAAGTAAAACAGCCACTAATGTTGATGAAGCTGTTGCAGCTGCTGATAAAATTGGTTACCCGGTTATGGTTAGAATCGCTTATGCGCTGGGCGGCTTGGGCTCTGGAATAGTAACAAGCAGGGAAGAACTTGTGGAAAAAGCGAAAAGAGCTTTTTCATTCACAAAACAAATTCTTATTGAAGAATCACTACACGGCTGGAAAGAAGTTGAATATGAAATTGTAAGAGACAAATACAATAATTGCATTACAATCTGCTCGATGGAAAACATCGACCCGATGGGAATACATACCGGCGACAGCGTTGTAATTGCACCTGTTCAGACTTTATCGGCAAAAGAAAATTTTAAATTAAGATCAATCGGAATAAAGCTTATTCGTCATCTTGGTGTAATAGGCGAATGCAACATACAATATGCTCTTGACCCGAATTCGGATGATTACAGGATAATAGAAGTAAATGCTCGCCTAAGCAGAAGTTCCGCTCTTGCCTCAAAGGCTACAGGTTATCCACTTGCATTTATCGCAACAAAATTAGCTTTAGGCTATGCGCTTAATGAAGTTGAAAATATAATTACAAAGGAAACTTCAGCTTGTTTTGAACCGGCACTCGACTATGTAGCATTAAAATTTCCAAGGTGGGATCTTCAGAAATTCCAGCAGGTCAGTACACAACTTGGCTCCGAAATGAAATCGGTTGGTGAGGTAATGTCTCTCGGGAGAAGCTTTGAAGAGGTTCTGCAAAAGGCAATCAGGATGCTTGATGTTGGAGCAAAAGGTTTTGTATGTAATGATCTTGAATTTAACGATCTCGACAAAGAATTATCGGAACCGACAGACAAGAGAATCTTTGCAATTGCAAAAGCCCTTCAATGCGGATATTCAGTTGAAAAAATATTTGAACTGACAAAGATTACCAAATGGTTCATCTACAAGATGAAAAATATTATCGATACTGAAAACATGCTCGGCAAGTTGAAGCCGGATAAGATTTCTGAAGACCTAATGAGAGAAGCAAAGCAAAACGGTTTTTCGGATTTACAGATTGCCATTCTTACCGGTTCTGAAGAATTAGAAATAAGAAACCTCAGAAAAAAATTAAATGTTCTTCCTGTAGTTAAACAAATTGATACTTTGGCTGCCGAGTTTCCTGCACAAACAAACTATCTCTACCTTACTTATCACGGTATAGAAAACGATATATCCATTGGGGAAGAAAACCAGATCGTTGTTCTTGGCGGCGGACCGTACCGTATCGGCTCATCAGTTGAATTTGATTGGTGCTGTGTAAATGCAGTTATGGCAATTAACAAAGCGGGATATAAATCTATAATGATTAACTGCAATCCCGAAACCGTCAGCACCGATTATGATATTTGCGACAAGTTATATTTTGAACAATTGACTCATGAAAGAGTTCTCGATATTTACGAGCTGGAAAACCCGGAGGGAATTATTATCTCTATGGGTGGGCAAACTCCTAACAACCTGGCAATAAAGCTTCATAACCAGGGAGTAAAAATATTGGGGACCTCGCCTATCCAGATTGATAATGCTGAAAACAGGAATAAGTTTTCACAAATACTCGACAGAATCGAAGTTGATCAGCCTGAATGGAAAGAGTTAACAAGCCTTCCGGAGGCAAAATCATTTGCGGAAAAAGTAAAATATCCTGTCTTGATTAGACCGAGCTACGTGCTTAGCGGCGCTGCAATGAGCATTGTACTCACTAAAGACGAGCTTGAAGAGTATTTACATAAAGCCACCGATCTGAACCCTGAACACCCCGTCGTTATCAGCAAGTTCATTACGGATGCAAAAGAAATCGAGGTAGATGCTGTTGCAGATCATGGAAATCTTTTCTGTTATGCAATTGCCGAACATGTTGAAAATGCTGGTGTTCATTCGGGAGATGCTACGATTGTTCTCCCTCCGCAGCGTACATATCTTGAAACGATGAGACGAGTAAAGATTATTACTAAAGAAATTGCCAAAGCTCTTGAAATTACAGGCCCGTTTAACATACAATTTATCGCCAAAGATAACGATGTAAAAGTAATCGAGTGTAACCTGCGGGCTTCGAGAAGTTTCCCGTTCGTCTCAAAAACTCTTAAGATTAATTTTATTGAAATTGCTACCAGGTTAATGCTGGGCGAGAAAGTACCAAGAATCGATAAGTCATCTTTCGATGTAGATTATGTGGGAGTTAAGGCTTCCCAGTTTTCTTTTACAAGGTTAAAAGGCTCAGACCCCGTAACAGGCGTGGAGATGTCTTCAACAGGCGAAGTGGCGTGTTTGGGGGATGATTACAATGAGGCATTCCTCAAAAGTTTAATGTCAACGGGTTACAGGATTCCTAAGAAAGCCATAATGCTTTCTACAGGAGTTCTAAAAAGCAAAGCTGAATTGATAGAAGAATTACATTTCCTGAAGAAACTTGGAATAAAATTCTATGGAACAGAAAGAACTGCAAATTTCTACAAGCAAAATGGAATAGACGTGGAGATTCTTTATCGCTCTTTCGAACATAAAGAACCGGCGATTCTAACTTATATGGCTGAAGGTAAGATAGACCTTGTGATTAATATTCCCAAGACTTCGGAAAAAATTGAACTGGATGATGATTATATTATCAGGCGGAAGGCTGTTGATCTGAATATTTCGCTTTTTACAAATGTTCAATTTGCAAAAAGATTTTTCAAAGCTTTAAAGCATTATAATGAAGATACCCTCAGAGTTAAAAGCTGGGATGAGTACAGTTAAAATTTCAAAACTCAAACCTGCCTGACGGCAGTGTAACTCTTCAGTATTTCGGTAACACCGGAGTTATATTAATGATTATAACAAGGTGTTACTATGAACAGTTCCACAATAAATGTTATGACTGCAAAATGGTTAACCATTTTGCGCGATTATGAAAAAATTAAAGCTGGTAATTGTACTATATTTAAGACTGTTAACCAACTTTGTCAGGCTCATAAAGTTCATCGTAAAGATATTCGAAAATACTATGAGCGATGGATTAAATCTGGTAAAGAACAATCAGCTCTGCTTCCATTGAAAAGAGGACCTAAAATTGGTAAATACAAGCTTCTTTCAAAGGAAGAAGAACGTATTATTATTAAAATCCACCGTCGTCTTAGTGCCAGTGAATTTGAGATATTTCATCTCCTAAAGAACAGGTTCAATATCCATCCATCTGTATCTACTATTTACAGAACTTTTAAGAGATACCCTCTTAACAAAGTCCGTAAAGCAAAAATTAAACGATATGTTAAACAATATCCAGGTGAACTTCTTCACGCCGATACTTATCATTTGGCTAAATCTATTATGCAAGATCGAAAAAGATATTATCTGTTTGGTATTATTGATGACTGTACTCGTCTGGCTTATGTGGAAGTAATTACTTCTATTACTGCTGCCGAAGTAACTAAAGCTTTCTTTGATTCTCTTCAATATTTCCTGGCTCACGGCATTCATACTGACAGAGTTATGACTGATAATGGAATCGAGTTTACTGCTTTTACTTCTCAAAAAGCTAAGAAGACTCACTTCTTTGAAACTATGCTTAATATTGTCGGTGTTGATCATACTTATACTCGTCCTTATCATCCTCAATCTAACGGAAAGATTGAACGTTTCTGGAAAATTCTTTTCCACGAATGTATTGTTCATTTGAACTTCGGACAAACTTTAGATACTTTATCATCTGAACTAAACGACTTTCTTTATAGGTACAATTATCAACGTCGCCACGGTTCTTTGAACTATTTAACTCCTTTAGACCGCCTCCGTAGTGTTACCGAATTGTTGAAGTAGTACACGGCAGGCAGGTCTCAAATTTCAAATCTCAAAATAAGTTTTCTTACGAAATATTTTTATTTCTATTTGTATAAAAAGAAGCTGTCCAAAAAATAAATATCATTGCTAATCCTGAATAAGAGGTCCCATCCCGGAATAAAACCGAATGTACATGATATTCAATAACTTCAGCAGTATGTTCATCAATAAATTTTGCACGGATTGATAGTGTTTCCTTACTCTTTAAATTCATTCCTTTCAGTATTATATCTTCTTCGGCAAAAGTATTTAATATTCCGATTCCATTTTCATACCTGTAAGCTCTCCTGTCAATTTCAAAATACTTACCGGGCCTTTCTTTAACATTTTTAAGTGTCTTTACGAAATGATTATCGGAATCAAACGGCTGATCCAGGATAAACAACGGAACGAGAAAATATATAAGGATTACTGCAATAAAAATAAGCCACCTGTTAAACCTTTTTAGATCGAGATTGAGCGGGGCAACAATTCCTTCTTTGAAGGTCATTATAAAATAAAACAATCCAAATAAAGTAATAAAATATGTTGGGAAACTTTCCGGCCAAAAAAGATCGAAGTTTAACATTTCCCAGCTAAAAGGCGCAAAGAGTTGAGTTCCGTTTGCCCATTTTTTCTGGAATGGATCAAGGAGCAAATGAATCAGGCAGCCGAAAGCGAGAATCAGAAATGTTTTGAAATACTCTTTAGAAAATGATGCAAGCGATAAACTTAAAATAATGCTGAAAAGTAATGTCGATTGAACAATAACATATAAGCGTAAATCGTAAAGATTAATACCGGGAATTAATACATTGCCAAGACGTTGAAAAATCCATGGCAAATCAGGAATTATGCAACCAAGATAAATCCATTTGAGATCGGCTTTGGTTATAGCAAGACGCGTTGCTGTTCCCCCTATACCAAGATGCGCTAAAGTATTTGGCATTTACTTATAATTTTATTACTTGTCTAAAAGCATCTAAGACAGTTTTTGAAAGCTATGGAATTATTTGATTCCCTTCTTTATCAATAACATAAAGAGCTTTAACGGGACAAACCGAGCAGGATTCAACTAATATCTCCTTTTCAACACCAGGTGTTTTTTCTTTGAACGAACATATCCTTTCATTATCCAGTTCAAAAACATCCGGCGCAACCTTTATGCAGTTGGCAGAGCCAATACACATTGTTCTATCAATCTTAATATTAAGCCCGGAGATTTCTCGTTCGGGAAAATCGTCCATACTAAATTTCCTTTATTGAAGAATTACAGTTTAAATTAAACCATTCTCCCTTAAAATAAACAGCCCGAGAGTGATTGTAACAACAGAAGCAAGAGTTGTCAATAAAAGAATATTACCTGCAAGCCTGCTGTTCGCTCCCATTGCTTCTGCCATAATAAAGCTTGCTATTGCAGTAGGACAAGCAAACAAGATGAAGATAATTCCGAGATCTTGCCCTGTAAAGCCAAATGCATAAGCTAAAGGAGTAGCAACTGCCGGAATAATAACAAGCTTAAGTGTGGTCGAAACAGTTGTAAGCATAGAGCTTTTTGTTATGTCTTTAAAACTCAGAAAGCCGCCTATACCGAGCAATGCGAGAGGTAAAGTTAATTCAGCAAGATAAGTACCGGTTTCAAGAATAACGCCGGGAATCTCTATCTGAAAGTATGAAAGAATTACGGCAGAAAGTACCGCAATTATTAATGGGTTCTTTAATATTTCAAGCAAAATCTTTTTATAGTCTGGCTGTTTTTCTTTTTTTAGCGGAACTGTTAAAGCGATAACCGACAAAACATTGTAAAGCGGAATAGTAAAGGCAAGAACAAGAGAGGCTTTCCCGAGACTTTCCGCTCCATAGAAGTTTACTATAATTGCGAGACCTACTATTGCAAAATTTCCCCTGAAACTTCCCTGTATAAAAGCAGCTTTATCTTTTGCGTCTTTGGTTAAAGGACCAGAAATAATCCAGGATAATGCAAATGAAGCGAGTGTTCCCACATAAACAAAAGAGATCTGACCAACATCGAATATTTCTCCTATCTCGACACTTAAAATTTCTGTAAAAATTAACGCGGGAAGAGAAATTGTAAAGACAATCTTTGAGGAAACTGATACAAAATTGTCATTTATCATTCCCAGTTTTTTCAGAATGTAGCCAAGAGCAACTATAAGAAAAACAGGAGCGACAAGACCGATTGAAAAGATTAAATTCTGCACAGTTTACCGAAAAGCTACTTATATAATTTCATTAATTGTTATTCAGCTTAAATTTAAGATACTCATCCAACTAATTTACTCCAAGTTCCATTCAAATAATAAATAGTTATAAACAGTCTTTCTTTTAAAAAAGCCGATTTGTAATTTCCTTCACCGCAAAAATCAAAGGAGGTTCTATGTTACTTATCAGGGAAGTTTTTAATGCAAAACCCGGGAAAGCCGGTGAGCTTGCTAAAAAGTTTAAACAAGTAATTCCTTATATGGAAAAAGAGGGATTGAAGAATGTAAAGGTAATGACTGACCTTATCTCCAATTACTGGACGGTAGTTATTGAATCTGAAACCGAAGAGTTTGCAAGATTCGAAAAAGAGGTTCGCGGGTTTACTTCCAAACCTGAAGTCAAAGAAATAATGAAAGATTATATGTCGCTTGTCGACGGCGGATACAGGGAAGTATTTAAGATAGAATAGTTAAATTTTATAATTCGAAAACCGACCATTCTTTAAAAACTTTTTTCTCCCTGAAAAAGGGATTGCTCATTACTTTGCTTTTTAATCCTTCACTCTTTAAAAGGAGATATTTGATGTGCCTGTTTGAGAGTTCTTCAAAATTAATTTTACTCTCATTATTTAATATTTCATTTCCCTTTTTCTTAGGATTGTAATCGGAGTTCCACACAAATAATCCAGGCTTGTTTGATGCAACAATAATATTGAGATAAGACCAGTCGGGAATTTCAATTAATATTTTGTTCGTTTCATTTACCATTAAATTCCTCTCCACGTATCTTCCTACTTTAAGCTCTTCTTTCGTAAAAGCATCGATTCCCATAAGGCGATAAATGTGGAAAGAATAATAAATCAATAAGAGAGTTAGCAGCAAAGGAATTTTTACATTTTGTAAATGCTTTAAATATTTTATTTCAAACGAACGGATGTTCTTTATAAAGTAAGCCGTAAACGGGATCAAAAGTATGTTCCATAACTCAGGCACACGCCAGATGTTGTGAGTTGGAATTCCTATACCGAAAAAAGAAAGAATGACGAGTGGAATAAAAGCAAGAAGTGTGAAACTTACCCATCTTCTTATAAGGCTGTCTCTTACGAAAAAATAACTCAATGAAATCAACCCGGGAAAACAAAAATAAATCAGGTTATGATGTATGAACCTTCCGAGATAATTATTCTTTAATATCGTAAAGAAAGTTATCCCCTGTGCATTTTCATAACCCCTGCTTGCATCTTCAAAAAACTGCAAGGGATTGCCGGAAATATTTGTTTGAAATAAAAACCAATAAAGTGGAAAAGCAAAACCAATCATACTTATGAGCAAAATGTTTACAATGCTTATCTCCTTCACCTTTAGTTTTTTAAAGATTATTAAAATCAAAACGAGAGCTGCAGAAAAGAACCATCCTTCATATCTTATAGAAGAAGAAACTGCAAAAGCTACGGCAGATAAAATAA
>MGZZ01000021.1:20681-25604 GCA_001802795.1 Ignavibacteria bacterium GWC2_36_12
CCGCCATGTAGCCATTCATAAGCAAGCAGGGTTCTTCCGCTTTCATCTGCTGAGATGGAAAAAAAACCACCAATGTAAAGCACAACATTTAATAACAAGGAAAAGAATATTAATAGAATTATAACAAGAAGGAATTTTTTCTTATCACCTATTACTGCATTTAGAATTCCGGGTTTATTTTCCATTTTCAAAATGATCTAAGAACTAATTCAATTCTTTCATTCTTCTTTCTTCCTTCAAGATTCTGATTTGTTGCGACCGGAGACAATGGTCCTACCCCATCTGCTATTACTCTATCGGAAGCAATAAAATACCTGCTTACCAGAGCTTTTACTACCGCATCGGCGCGGCTTTTTGAAAGAGCTATTTTAAAATCAAGTTTACCCACCATGTCTGTATGAGCTATTACGTATAATAAAACACCAGGATTTTTCTTTAGATATTTTGCAATTTCATTTAACGCAGGTTCGGATTCTTTCTTGATCTCGGCTTTATCTTCTTCAAAGTATATCCCGTTAATAACCGAATAACCATTCTCCTTTAAGTCAGTTTCGATTGTCCGGGCATCTGTTTCATACTGCTTTTCAATTTTTTCCGCATGCCCAGTAACATCAACCTGAACGTAAATCTCATCTTTATCAAACTCATTAATAATCATTGCCACCAATACTTTTTGAGCGGGTTGGTTTATCTGCCCAACAATATAATACCTGTTTTCTTTACCTCCTTTGCTTCCGGAAATATTACTTTTAAGCTTACTAGACAGGTTATTATAAACAGCCATAGTCCAGTTTCTACCGGCAATATCCATCGGTTTATCTGCTTTCGTAAAAGCAATCAGTTCGAACCCATTTTTTTTAAGAACGTCTTCATAGAACTTAACAACTTCCGGGAATTCCTCATTTTTAATCATATACTGCAAGCTTGTTATCTTTCCTTCTATTGTCCGTGTATCCGTTGGAGTATATAGTTCATCGTTAGGTGTGTTTCTTACCAGGGGACCTAAAGTAAGCTCATAAACTCCATTAGCCGACTCATTGAAAAAAACAATTACAGAACCCGGAAACCGCGGAACAAAAGGATGGTCTTTCCCTTCGGTTACATCATTTTGAGCCCATACTGAAATCTGTAAAAAACAAATGCAGATTATTAATATCTTAGGATTTAGGGTTACCATTCTTCCTCCTGGAAGTTTTTCTTTACAATAAAAAAATATGATATATTTTTTATCAAAAAAAGAGAATTTTAGTAAAACAGGTTTTTTCTACACCAAATATAAACTAATTGAGAATTTATGGTTTTATTTTTTGTTGTGTTCTTTATAGTCTATTCAGCAGCCAATTATTATATTTTTATTCACGGGTGGCAGGCAATCGCACACTTCCCGTTTTTAAAGCCTTTCTACATTACTATTTTTTTGTTTGCAGCTTCGGCATATATTATTTCAAAAATAATCGGGGCAAACATTCCGGATACTCTTTACGATATTTTATTATGGAGCGGATCATTCTGGTTTGCCTTTATGCTTTATTTTTTCCTGTTCATTATTCTAATTGATATAACAAGACTGTTTAATCATTTCTTCAACATTTATCCTGCTTTTATATCAGCAAATTACAGTTTGGCTAAGTTTGTCGCCTTTCTCACAGCCATAATAATAATTATAGGATTTATTAACACAAAAAACATAAAAATAAATTATGCTGAAATCGATATCCCTAAAAAATCCTCGAACATGAACGGGCTTAATCTGGTTCTCGTAGCAGATTTTCATATGACTCCAATTAATAACAGTAATCTTCTAAAAAAGATAGTAGAAAAAATAAATACACTTAATGCCGATATTGTTCTTATGCCCGGCGACGTGCTCGACGATAACATTAATATTCTCAGGAGAAGAAATATCGGGAAAAGCTTATCAAAAATTAAATCTAAGTATGGTGTTTTTATTTCAAATGGAAATCACGAGTTTATAAACGGCGTAGAAGAGATGGATAAATACTTAGAGGAAATGAAACTAAACGTACTGCGGGATTCATCAATTTTAATTAATAAAAGTTTTTACGTTGTAGGAAGAGAGGATAGAAGTAAAATTAATTTTACCGGCAATCAGAGAAAGTCATTAAAAGAAATTCTAACTAATGTTAACAGGGACTATGCCATTATATTGTTGGATCATAATCCGAGCGGACTCGAGGAAATTGCAAATGAAAATATCGAGCTTCAGCTCTCCGGTCATACACATAACGGACAGTTGTTTCCATTAAATTTTATTACAAAATGGATTTATGAAATAAGCTGGGGAAATTTAAAGAAGGGACAAACTCAGTTTTATGTTACCTGCGGAGTAGGAACGTGGGGACCTCCTGTTAGATTGGGAAGTGATTCCGAAATAGTAAATATTAAAATCAGATTTGTTGAATAAAAATGTGAGGCTCACTTTTAAAGTGAACCTCACTTATTACTATACCTAAAAATTAAAAGTTACACCAAATTTAACTTGGTCGTAAGAAAGAGGCGCTGAACTACTAAATGGCCAGTTCATCTTTTCCTGTCTCAATTCATAGATGCCATACGATAAAGCGCTTTTGAGAACAAAGCCGACAACCGGAGCCGCATAAGGAGAAGAATCCATAATCTTATCAACAAATGCATCAAGAGCCCAGTGTCCGGCACCTTCGATTAAAGCACTACCTGCCCATTTCCAGAAAAGATGTCTCTCGAAGATAACCGATCTTTCATAAGCAACATCGAAATTGACAAGAGGAATCACTTTTATCTTTAATCCCGCTTCAGAACCCGCTCCGAAACGGAAAGAATCGTTATACATAGAAAGTTTATTTATATCGTTCTGGTTAGCAGGAAAATTTTTTACATCCAGTCTTGACCAGGCAAAGGAATAAGAATTATAAGGAATAACAGCAGATGAGGAGCCAAGTCTATACCCGTATCCATTCGCCCATCCAAATCCAAATCTCCACAGATTTGATTCTATTTTATTTGCCTCGGGCGTGCCCGAAATATCTGTAGATACATTGCTTAAAAAAAGATAGCTGTATTTGTAGTCTATAATATCTTCCTCTTCCCAGACGGGCTTTTCAGTAGTATAGCCGAGTTTTATCTCGGGAATGCTTGGATCTGCGAATGAACCAGAGAAGTCCTTAATGCTCATTGAAGAAAGTCCATAAGTGAGTGAAACGGATGGAGATTTTGTGAAGTAGGGATCAAAAAAATCAAAATCAACTTCAAAATCATCCCAGTTATTTTCATTGAACCAGTCGTCCTCAGAAATTTCTATTGAATCTTCATCTAATCCTTCTTCTTTTTCTTCTTCCTGGGCAAACACGGAATTGCTTCCGGCAAATATAAAAGTAATTAAAACTGCTAATAATAATCTAACTGACATACACACTCCTTAAAATTTTTTGAACTTAAGATACCCTTACTATGCCAATCGTTGTGCCAATTAATTTACATCATTACAAACCGATAAAAGCACAATCGATATAACCAGAGGCTATAAATATATACAACCCTTTAAACGTTTTTGTACACTTTGTGACAAACGGACATTTCCATAAATATAAAGACGAGTAATTTATAAGGAAGGTTACATCGCTAAAGATAGTGTTTTATCACCTCATCAAGATAAAAATGAAATCTCTGTGGAAGATTCTTATACTTTGAAATTAGTTTGGATTTAACATTTTCAAAGTCTTTACCAGGAATGTTTTTCACATCATTTTCAATATTCTGGATGAAGATTTCTATTTTATTTTTAACTCTTTCTCTTACTTCAGGATCATCAGTTTCCGAAATAAATTCGACAATATTTGCCAGATGAAAATCATTTTCAACTAAAGTCTTGAGGCAAACGCCCCTGAAATTTTCTGAAACAAGTGTTCTGTTTACATTGCCAAGTTCACGTGCCGTTTCCGTTACCGAAGAATGGGAGAATTTCTTTTGTCTTAGAGATTCAAGCACAAGATCATCAAAATCTATTGAAGTTTCTTTAACAATTTCCTTTGGCAAATCAGAAAGCTGGATAAGATTTCTTCCCGAAGATTTTACAAGAATACATGCCCTTTTAATAACAGCTTCGAGTTCTCTTACATTTCCTTTCCATTGATAATTTTTTAGAGATTTATAGCCTGAGTTGGATATTCTAAAATCTTTTGATTCTTTTCCAACAAAATAGTTAACCAGTAATTCAATGTCTTCTTTCCGATTCCTTAAAGGAGGTAATTCTATCTTAATAACATTCAGCCTGTAATAAAGATCCTCGCGGAATTTCTTTTCCTTTACTGCACTTTCAAGATCTTTATTTGTTGCAGCAACTATCCTGAGATTAACGTGTTCTGTTTTTGATGAACCAACCTTCTCAAATTCTCCAGCCTGGAGTATTCTCAATAATTTAACCTGGAAGTTTTCAGATGTTTCGGCAATTTCATCGAGAAAAATCGTCCCGTTATCGGCAGCTTCAAACCTGCCGGTTTTATCAGTAGCAGCTCCTGTAAAAGCCCCTTTCACATGACCAAAAAGTTCACTTTCAAGTAAAGAATCGGAAAGGGCTCCACAGTTAACAGCAATAAAATTTTTATTCCTACGTGTACTCAAAGAATGAATTGCTTTCGCAACTAATTCCTTTCCTGTGCCACTTTCCCCGAGTACTAAAATATTTGCTTCTTCCGGCGCCGTACGTTTAACTAAATCAACAACATTAGCCATTATTTTGGATTTATAAACTATTCCATAAAAGTTTTCCGGCTTAATATCGGTATCAATATCCGCTGCTGATTGATCTTCTTCCTTTTCTCTGAGCCTGCTAATATCTTCCTTTAATGTTTTAATCTTTTGAAGCAAATGCGGAGACTCATCGCTTGAAACATCAAGTTCTTTTTGAAGTTTTACTAATTCTCCCTC
>MGZZ01000021.1:25623-36529 GCA_001802795.1 Ignavibacteria bacterium GWC2_36_12
TTTAATACCTGTGCTTCAGCTAAAGCACCAATAAGTATGTTGCGACTCTTATTTACGTATAAAATTAATTCTGCAACAACGAGGAAAGCAGCCGGTGCTATAAAGTACGGGTAGGATAATTTTAAGAAAGAGAATTTTAAGAGAATGAGAGACAAAATGATAAATAGAATAAAGATTGAAATGTAAACTGTTAAGATTTTTTTTGTGGATTTCCCTTCCGTGAAAAGGGCAATGGAAAAAAGAAAAAGTAAAAATATTATCGCGGAAAACAAAACGTAATTGTTATTTATCCATCGCTCATTTATAATGTTGTCAACTGCAAAAGCATGCAAAGCAACACCGGGAACTTCCTCATCAAAAGCAGATGTAATAAAAAAAGCAAGCTGCGGAGCGCTTATGCCGATAAGAATAATTTTATCTTTAAGGAACCTGAGAGAGTCCCTTTGGTTTTGTAATAAATCAAAATATTCGAGTAGTGAATAATTTTTAAACTTTTTCCAGGGACTAAAAATATTTACCTCAATATCGTTAACCGGTAAATTTTTACCTGTTAACTGAAGTGAAAAAGCTTTTTCGGTTTCTTGCCGGGTTTTTATAACAAGAGGAATTTTTATTGTACCGTCATCAAGAAAATTTAAATGACCTGTCTTTAATTTCTCGTTGAGAAGCTTTGAGCTGGGATAGCTTAAAGAGTCTGTGACATATACCGAATTACTTAAATTAATACTGCCTGCTGTAGAGCCAAGAACTACATTCCCTGCTTTCCCGATTTCTTTAGTAAGTAAGTTGTCGTACATAGACTGGGTAACAAATCTTGCACTTAAAAAAACCTCAAGTCCTATAGATTTTACTTTAAGATCAGATAAGCTTTTTATCAGCAATGCATAATAGCTTCTTTTTATAGGCCAGGGACCAACTGTCACAATATCGTTTTCCGAAATATTAATTATAACAATATTAGAATCCGGTGTCGATTCGCCTCCAAGTTTTGATAAGAAAGTTTCTGCCTGCTTATCCAGGAATTTTGAAAATCCTGAAAAAACTATTAAAAAAAGAAAAGCTATAAGAAGTGCGATTATCTTGATATAAGATATACCAAATAATTTGCCGGAAAGGTTTTTCATTCTTTAAATGGCTTAATAAGGATTTTAATATAGATTAAAGATAAAAAAATATTATACCAGTTCTCAAGCCTTGGAAATGAAAAACGAGGCGGGGAAAATTATAATATAAACTTACTCAGGTCTCTGTCTTTAACAATTTTATCTAGTTTCTGCTTAACAATTTCCGCATCAATTTTTACTTTCTCGGATGGTATTTTATCCGGCACTTCAAAAAGGATATCATCCAGCAGCGATGTTAATATTGTATGTAATCTTCTGGCACCTATGTTTTCAACCTGTTCATTTACTTCTGTTGCAATTTTGGCTATCTCATTAATTGCACCGGGCGTAAACTCAAGTTTTACTCCTTCAGTTTCAAGCAAAGCAGAATATTGTTTAAGCAAAGCGTTTTCGGGAGTGGTAAGAATTTTAACAAAATCCTCTTCGGTTAAGCTTCTGAGCTCTACTCTTATCGGGAATCTTCCCTGGAGTTCGGGAATAAGATCAGACGGTTTTGCAACATGAAAAGCTCCTGAAGCAATGAAAAGAATATGGTCGGTTCGAACCACGCCGTACTTCGTATTTACATTCGAGCCTTCAACGATAGGGAGTAAATCTCTCTGAACACCTTCGCGCGATACATCCGGTCCCTGAGTCTTGCCTCCGCTGCTTGCAACTTTATCTATTTCATCTACGAACACTATTCCCGTATTTTCAGCTCTTTGTATAGCTTCTTTTTGAACAGACTCCATGTCTACCAGTTTCTGAGCTTCTTCCTGTGCAATTAGTGAACGTGCATCGGCTACACTTGTTTTCCTTTTCTTTTTCTTTTTAGGCATTATATTCCCCATAATCTCCTGGATATTTATCCCCATATCATCCATACCAAACGGACCAAGCACCTGCATACCAAAAGCACTTTGAGCCGTTGCATCAAATTCTATCATCTTATTATCAAGTTCTCCCTTTTTAAGCTTCTCTTTCATCCATTCTCTTGTTTTTTGATTTTGATATGCATCATTATTTGTGTCGTTTTCTCCATCTTGAGCAATACCAACTGACTTTTTTACAGGGGGAATAAGTATATCGAGTATTCTTTCTTCGGCTAATTCATCGGCTTTAGCCTTCACTTCATTTGTTTTTTCAGACTTGACCATATTCACGGCAATATCGGTTAAATCTCTTATCATAGATTCAACATCTCTGCCTACATAACCAACTTCCGTAAATTTAGATGCCTCAACTTTTATGAAAGGTGCGTTTGCAAGTTTTGCAAGTCTTCTTGCTATTTCTGTTTTTCCAACGCCGGTCGGTCCAATAAGTATAATGTTATTAGGTAAGATTTCTTCCTTCAGATCATCAACAATCTGCTGACGGCGCCATCTGTTTCTTAATGCAATTGCAACTGCTCTTTTGGCTTCATGCTGCCCAATAATAAACTTATTAAGTTCATTAACTATTTGTGTCGGGGTTAATTCTTTCCTTGCATTTTGTTCCATTATTTATTTTTCAATTACCTCAATATTAATTTTATCATTAGTGTAAATACAAATTTCGGATGCCGTTAACAATGCTTCTTTTACTATTTCATCGGCAGTCAGTTTACTATACTTTTTCAACATTCGAGCAGCTGCCAGAGCATACATTCCGCCGGAGCCTATAGCTACAACCTGATCATCCGGCTCAATTACATCTCCATTACCGGAGATAATAAGAGCTTTATCTTCTGAAACTACGGCAAGCATCGCTTCAAGCTTCCTTAAATATTTATCGGTTCTCCAATCTTTTGCAAGCTCTACTGCAGCCCGGTTTACATTTCCCCTGTATTGCTCAAGTTTATCTTCGAATCTTTCCATAAGAGTAAAAGCATCTGCAGAGGCGCCGGCAAAACCACACAAAACTTTGCCTCCGGTAATTTTTCTAATTTTTAATGCGTTATGTTTCATCACGGTATTTCCAAGAGAAACCTGCCCATCACCCCCCATTGCAGCTTTACCATTATGTACAATACCTAAAACAGTTGTAGATCTTATTTTATTCGACATAAATATTTCTCTCTTTCAATAGATACTGCTAAATATTTTCTACTTTATAAGGTTTAAAAAACTTCAGCGGGAAAAACCTCGGTACTGCTTTTCTATACTTTATATAATCTTCACCAAATTTTTCAACGAGTCTCTTTTCTTCGTAATAAGAACCAATACAAAAATAAATTATAATACATATTAAGCACGTTAAATAAAAGAGGTCCATAACAGGTCTGAATAATAGAAACATCATTGAAAAGAAATAAATAGGGTGTCTCATAAATCTATAAACGCCCCGGATTCTTAAAGTAAGATTCTCATCCAGTTCATTTATATTATACTTGTCATTAAACCAGCGTTCAATCTGGTTAATTCCCAAAAATTCCTTCACATTAATAAATCTTAAACTCCATATAAAACCAATGAGACTTAAATATTGAGGAATTAAAATAATAAAATCGTAAGGATATTTTAAGTCATAAATGGTTATATGAGGTCGGGGTAAAATTTTAAACAAAAAATAAACTGTTAATATTGAAATTATATTGTAAATGAGCCTGTAAAACGCAATGTAATTTCCAATATAAGATGCTGATAGTCTTTTTATTTTGTTTGAGGCAAGTAAAGAATGTATATAACCGAAAAGAGCAAAAAGGGAAATTATAATAAAAACATCAACGGCAATGCCGGTCATATCTGTCGTCGCAGCCTGGCTACGGGAATCCTGAGTTGTTCTCTATATTTTGCTACAGTTCTTCTTGCAATGTGGATTCCTTCCGCATTCAAAAGCTCGGCAAGCTTATCATCACTATGCGGAGACTGTTTATCTTCACTTTCTATTATTTCTTTTAATCTTTCTTTGATATGTTTATTTGAAACTTCTTCCCCGCTATCTGTAGTTAGTCCTTCACTGAAAAAATATTTCAGCTCATGAATTCCCATGGGGTTCTGAACGTATTTACCATTAACAACCCGGCTTATCGTTGATATGTCCATTTGAATCTCTTCGGCAATATCTTTATAAATCATAGGTCTTAAAAACTTTGGTCCCTTTTCAAAAAACTGATATTGTCTTTCAAGGATAGCCTGCATTATTTTCATCAAAGTTTCTCTTCTTTGTTGTATGCAGGCAATAAACCATTTAGCAGACTCAAATTTCTCACGTAAAAATTTGTATGTCTCTTTTTCCCTCTGATTTTTTTTACTTTTTTTGTTTGCATTAAACATCTCGAGGTAAGTCCTGCTGACAGTAACAGACGGCATACTCCTATCATTTAATGTAATAACGAAATTGTCCTCAATCTTCTCTATAATAAAATCAGGGGTGATCTGGTTTAACTCGATAGACTCGATATTACCCTCACCGGGTTTAGGATTCAGCTTTTGGATAAGATCAACAGTTGTTCTTAATGTTTCATCTGTAAGATTCATCTTCTGCTTTATCGCATCAAAACGCCGCTTGGTAAAGTCATCAAAGTAGTTTTCAAGCAGGTCTTGCGCAAGGAATTTATAATAAGGATCAAAATTGGAATTCGAATGATTTAGCTGAACAATCAGGCATTCCTTCAGATTTCTCGATGCAATTCCTAACGGGTCAAACTTTTGAATTTTCTTCAACAAGTTTTCGGCATCTTCAAGAGATACATCAATATGGTCGAACATTCTTATTTCGTTAACAAGCTCATCCAAACCACGCTTTAAATAACCATCCTCATCCAGATTCCCGATTATCTCTTCTCCCAACACAAAAAGATTATCGTTAAGATCTATTAATCTTAATTGTTTCTGCAAATGTTCCGTTAAACTTTCACGGGCTGGCGCTACCGGGTGAAATACTTCATCGTCGGCACTTCTGTTTATTTTGTAACCTTCAAAATCGTTGTCATTCATAAAATCTTCTAAATCAAATTCTTCCTTATCGAAATCTTCGTACTCATCTACGGCTTCATCTTCTTTTTTCTCTTCTTCCTGGCTTAATTCTTCCTCGGCAACTTCCTCAAGAATTGGATTTATCTCTAATTCTGTTTTAATCCTTTGTTCCAACGCGAGGGTATTTAACTGAAGCAGCTTTTGATACTGAATTTGCTGGGGAGATAGCTTCTGTTGTTGTGAGAGTCTCTGATTAAGTGATAGCATTTATATTATCGTAAATCCTTTCAATTTTGTAAACCATTTTTTACCAAATTTTCTAACAATGGATTCCTCCAGGAAATCGATTAGTTTTATATTTTCGTTTTCTCCTTTTGTAATTGCCGGTGAACATTCTTCAAATTTCTCATATCTTAAAACTTCTCCTCCAAAATCCTCCACTCTTATCGGGAAAAGATGGCAGGAGATTGGTTTCCTCAAATTTGTTTTGCCTGCAAAAAACGCTTTTTCTATACCACACTTTGCAATTTCGCCTTCATAGTTAACAAACACGCACGCCTTGTTCTCAACACTCATAGTCATAAGCTTATTTTGTTTTCTCTCAAAGAATCCTTTCTTATCAATAACCTGCTTATGTTTTTCCGATAAAAACTCTTTAATGTTTTCCAGGTCTTTAGAAATTATCTCTACCTCCTCGTCAAGAAGTGGTGCTCCGTAATTACTTTCAATCGTACAACAAGCACCTTTACATTTTTTTAAGTCGCAAGCGAACTGAATTTGTGCAATTTCCTTGCCAAGAGCTATATTTTTAATTTGAATAATATCCTGAACAATCACTGGAATAATTTTTGAAGAAAAATAGCAATTTGTGATATAAAACGAAAGCCCGTTAAAACTTTCTCAATTTTTTCCCCCTGAATGGCTGTATTATTTGAATGTAAAAAAGAAAATTAGGGCTAATTATTGCCGATTTGAGTTACTCTTTTTGGGGGCATTTATTAAATTACATTTCAAATTTTTATTTACACTAAGAATAACAAAATGTTACTAATAGCTTATCTGTTGCAAGGGACCTAGCTCGACTCTCCACTATATCATCCTGCTGAAGATTTAAGTACACAACCTTAAAGTGGAGAATTTTTATGTCAAAGAAAAATATTTTAATTATGGGAGCTGCCGGTCGCGACTTCCATAATTTCAATTGTATTTATAGAAACAGTAAAGAATACAATGTGGTTGCTTTTACAGCCACACAAATTCCTAATATTGAAGGAAGAGTATATCCCCCGGAACTCACCGGAAAAAATTATCCCCACGGAATAAAAATATACGAAGAGTCTAAACTTACAGAACTTATAAAAGAACTAAACGTTGATGAAGTAGTTTTTTCTTATTCCGATGTGCCCTTTAATTATGTAATGACAAAAGCTTCTATTGCAAATACAGCCGGGGCAGCATTCACTCTTCTCAGCGCAAATGAAACAATGATAAAAAGTAATAAGCCCGTTATTGCTGTACTTGCTGTCAGAACTGGTTCCGGCAAATCACAAACATCAAGAAAAATAGTAAACATTCTGAGAGACGCAGGGAAAAAAGTTGTTGCGGTCCGTCATCCTATGCCTTACGGCGATCTTGTAAAACAGAAAGTGCAGCGCTTCGGAACTTATGAAGACTTGAAAAAACATAATTGCACTATTGAAGAAATTGAAGAATATGAACCTCATATTGCAAAAGGCGGGGTTATTTATTCCGGCGTTGATTACGAAGCAATATTAAGAGTAGCAGAAAAAGAAGCAGACATAATTTTGTGGGATGGTGGAAATAACGATACTTCTTTTTATAAAGCCGACCTGACTTTTACAGTTGCCGATCCACATAGACCGGGACACGAAATGACCTATTACCCCGGCAACTCTTCCCTAAGAATGGCTGATGTTGTTATAATAAATAAGATTGATTCTGCCGATCCTGAAAATGTTCTTACGGTTAAAAGAAATATTAAGGAAGTTAATCCTGGTGCAAAAATAATTGAAGCAGAATCTACGGTAACTGCAGATAAACCTGAGCTAATCAGGGGAAAACGTGTCCTTATTGTTGAAGATGGTCCGACTTTAACCCATGGCGAAATGAAGTATGGTGCAGGAACAATTGCTGCACAAAGATTGGGCGCATCCGAAATTGTTGATCCAAGACCTTATACAGTTGATTCTATCACCTCAACATTTAAGAAATATCCCGAAATAGGGAAGCTCCTTCCAGCAATGGGTTATGGTGAAAAACAGATGAAGGACCTCGAAGAAACAATTAACAGAACCGATTGTGATTCCGTTGTAATAGGAACTCCAATTGATCTTGGAAGAATATTAAAAATTAATAAGCCTTTCACAAGAGTTAAATATGATCTGAGTGAAAAAGGAAATATTACTCTTGAAACTGTTTTAAAAGAAAAAGGACTTTTGTGAAAAAACTTGCAGTTGTTGCCCTCGGCGGCAATGCGCTACTGCGTGGAAACCAGACAGGAACAATCAGACAGCAGGAGAAAAATACTTACAATACCTGCATCAATCTTATCAACTTATTAAAGAATGACTACGGTCTTGTGATTACTCACGGCAATGGACCTCAGGTAGGAAATATTCTTTTAAGAAATGAAGCGGGCTTTAATTCTTATAAAATCCCACGGATGCCTCTCGATATTTGTGTTGCCGATTCCCAGGGAGGCATCGGCTACATGATAGAGCGGCAGCTGAAGAATATCTTAAACGAACAAAACATAAATTGCAACGTAATAACCCTTATATCAGAAGTAATTGTTGACTTAAATGATCCTGCATTTAAAAATCCCACAAAACCTATTGGAACATTTTTCATAAAGGAAGAAGCAGAATTGCTGATGAAAAATAACGGTTTCGTGTTTGAAGAAGATACTCAGAAAAGAGGATGGAGGCGTGTAGTTCCATCACCCGAACCACTGGAAATAATAAATAAAAATGTAATTAAAGAACTCGCCGCTGAAGGTAATATAGTAATCACAGCAGGCGGCGGCGGTATTCCTGTATTCCTGGATAGTAAAAATCAATACCAGGGTGTTGAGGCAGTGATTGATAAAGATATAGCTTCTTCTTTGTTGGCAAGTGAAATAAATGCAGATAAATTTTATATACTTACAGATGTTTCCCATGTTTATATTAATTTTAACAAGCCGAATCAAGAAGCTTTGGAAACTGTTAAGCTTAATGATATGATAAAGTATTTCGAGAACGGTGAGTTTTCATCCGGCAGTATGAGACCAAAAATAAAAGCGGCAATTAATTTTGTTCAGAAAACAGGTAATGAAACAATCATTACTGAAGCGACACAATTAAACAACATGAATACCGGCACAAGAATAATTCCTTAGTCATTCAGGAGAACTTAATGAACGTTAATATGAAAGGTAAAAGTTTAATTTCAATAAATGATCTTACTTTAGATGAGATGAATGCAATCTTCGATCTTTCCGCAGATCTTAAAAAGAAATTAAAAGAAGGTGTTCCGCATAAATATCTTGAAGGACAAACACTCGGGATGATCTTTTCAAAACCTTCTACGAGGACAAGAGTGTCGTTCGAAACGGGTATTTACCAGCTTGGAGGAATCGGAATGTATTTCGGTCCTACTGATCTGCAGCTTAAAAAAAGTGAAAATATTCATGACACTTCAAAAGTTTTGTCACGTTACCTCAGCAGTATAATGATAAGAACTTTTGCTCATCAGGATGTTATTGATCTCGCAAAGTATGCTTCAATTCCTATAATAAACGGCTTAACTGATCTTCTCCATCCCTGCCAGGTTCTTGCCGATCTTTTCACAATTCTCGAAAAGAAAGGAAAGCTTAAAGGATTAAAGCTTGCATACATTGGTGATGGAAATAATATGGCTCACAGCTTATTGCATGGTTGTTCAAAAGTAGGGATGAATATTTCTGTCGCTTCTCCAAAAGCATATAAACCTAAAGAAGAAATAGTAAACAATGCTTTAAGAAATGCAAAAGTAATGAACAGTAAAGTAGAAATTCTTGACAGCCCTGAAGAAGCTGTTAAAGATGCAGATATAATTTATACAGATGTATGGGCAAGTATGGGACAGGAATCAGAAACGTTGGAAAGAAAGAAAATATTTGCTCAATACCAGGTTAATGAAAAGCTTGTTAAAAATGCTAAAGAAGATTATCTCTTTCTTCATTGCTTACCTGCTCACAGGGGCGAAGAAGTTGTTAATGAAGTAATTGATTCTCCTAACTCAGTTGTATTTGATGAAGCGGAAAACAGGCTGCACGTTCAAAAAGCGATTATGGTTATGCTGATGGGAAAGTAATCTCAACTTGAATCTTATTTCATCCTTTTAGTTTTCTTACATATTCAGATAATTCATGAAGTTTATGCTGCAAAATCTTTTTATCGATCAGTTTGGTTTTATACTCGGCAATTTTAGTGGGTGAGAGGTTTCTGCTTAAAGCGTACTCAACAACTTCATCATCTTTTGATGCACACAGAATAAGACCTACACTCGGATTTTCATTCTCGTGTTTTATCTGCCTGTCAACTGCTTCAAGGTAAAAGTTCATCTTTCCGAGATATTCGGGTTTGAACTCGTCTATCTTCAATTCAATAACTACAAGGCATTGTAAACCCCGGTGGAATAAAAGCAGGTCGAGATAATAATCGTGGCTGCCAACCTGCAGCCGGAATTCCTCACCAACAAGAGCAAAGTCTTTTCCAAACTCAAGAATAAAATCTCTTAGATTTTTAATCAGCGCCTTCTGCAAATCATTTTCGGAGTAATCTTTCGGCAAGTTCAGGAAATCAAAAATGTAAGTGTCTTTGAAAACCACATTCAACTGCTGATGAGCTTCAACATATTTTTGAGGCAGATCTTTCTTTTTTAATTCTGTCACCAGTGATGACAGTTTTTTGTCGCCTATTAAAAATCTTTCATATAAACCCGAATCAATTTGTCTTTCCAGTTCCCTCTTCGAATATCTTTCTTTAACTGCCAATTTTAAGTAAAATTCACGAGCTTCATCGGTCTTGGTTTTAGCTAATATCATTAAGTGATTTGTCCAGCTTAATTGTGTCACCAGTGGTGACACAATTTTATTATCACGGTAAGTTTCAAAAAATTGTTTCATGCGGTATAGATTACGTCTGTTGAAACCTCTTTCCCCGGATATTTCTTCTTTGAGATAATCTGCCAGCTTATCAACAGTTTTCATACCCCATTCATTACTTTGGATTTTTTTACTAATGTATTCCCCAACCTGCCAGTAAAGATTTATCAACTGCTTGTTTACAGCTGCAAGAGCTTTTTGTTTTGCTTTCTGAATTAAGGAAACGACTTCATTGAAGGAGGACTCTACTATAACATTTTTTTTCACACTGAGAAACTCAAACAATTTTTCATCAAATACAAAACTTGAATGCTAAGGGAGCTTTATCTTTTTCTATCGGAGCCGCAATTAGTATCTCACCAATCTTATCTGCAAATTGTAAAGTTATTGGCTTTCCATCTGTGACAAGTTAATGCCCCCAAGTTTTTCCATAAAATTATTATTAAAATCAATCATACTTAATAATATCAAAATTCAAACTAAAGAGAAAGAAGAAAATTACTTGTGTTCGCATAGGTTGGCATAACTTAGTAAGTTTAATAATCAAAATTTAGATCTTTCTGAATATGAACCTTTCAAACAAAAATATTCTCATCACAGGTGCTTCAAGCGGGATAGGCTACCAGCTATCAAAGGATCTTGCAAAAGAAGGTGCAAACTTAGCTCTGCTGGCAAGAAGAAAAAATATACTCGATGATCTTGCAGAAGAGTTAAAATCATTTTCCACAAAAATTATAACCGCTCAGTGTGATGTAACA
>MGZZ01000022.1 GCA_001802795.1 Ignavibacteria bacterium GWC2_36_12
ATCTGGAGCTAAACTAATAATTAATAATAATAATTTCTTTAATTATAAGTAATCTGATTGGCTATCTGCATCATCTAAAATTACTTTACTCATAAAAGCTATGGTAATTGAGATTTCAGCTCGACTTTTTCTGTTTTAATTTTTATAGTTGATGGTTCTAGCAACGGTGAAGAAGCGGTTAATGTAATTTCACCGGCTTCTTTTATTGACTGAACAATTACCTGTGCCAATCCGCTAAATAATTTTCGTTTCCATTGTTCTGCAGGATAAATAACCTGCACTAAACCGGGATCAGTATTCGGCTCATCCCATTGATTTATTTTCCTGAATCTTTGTCCCACTACAGCATAATTATTTTTACCGGATTTAATTATGCGATGGTCAAGCAGCCAAGCTTGATTTGGATCATCACGTACAATATTGGAAGCCAGTAAATTTCCGTTCACATAAACCGACTGGTTCTCGACAATGCTTTTTGCAAATAAATTTACCTGAGCCCCATTTGTAATTTCCGGCAGTTCAAATGTGCCCCTCACAACAATGAATGTATCGGTGTAAACCTGCCAATCCTTACTTTGTGTTGTAAAAGCCGGGTTCCAACCTGAATCATTAAATCCGGCAGCAACTTCGGGGCGGTTATTTAAATTATCCACAGGAAATTCTTTAAGGTTTTTGATCTTTGAGGTTTTTATTGTTTCAAAGAACCTGTCAGCTTCGTGACCCGAAGGATCTCCATTACCAACTCCAATAATTTTCCCAGGTCCCTCAATTGTAAAATTGATTTCGTTACCTGCAGTAGGAACCATTAAACCGTCAGCATCATTTATCTGAACTGTAATTACAGAAACGTCTTCACCATCTGCGTTAATAACATTCCGATCCGCTGTAAGCTGAATTGTTTTCCCTTTACTTGTAGTTTTTACTTTAGTAGTTTTAATTTCTTTTCCCTCTTTAAAACCTTTTGCAACCAAAGTTCCCGGCTCATATTTTATATTCCATTCGGCGTATTCGTTCAAAGCTATACTTTTTCTGCCGAAACTTTTATCATTAAGTAGCAACTCAACCTCATCACAATTGCTAAACACTTTCACACTCATTTCTTTACCTTCATTTCCAACCCAGTTCCAATGCGGCAGGATGTGAAGTACCGGATCTTTTCTCCACCAGGATTTAAGATAATAGAAAATATCTTTTGGGTATCCGCACAAGTCTATCATTCCTGATTGATTGATAATCGCAGGCCATACATAAGGATTCGATTCGCCTCGGTAATCAAAACCTGTCCAGTAAAATATTCCGGCAAGAAAAGGACGTTCTGCAAAAAATTTCCAGCCGCGCTCTGTAATTATTTTCCCATCTATAAAATAAGTCGGCTGCATGTGAGCTTTTTCTTCAATTGTTTCATAAATGCCTCTTGACTGCTTGATATTACTTTCTTCAGTTCCTACAGCAGGCTGCCAGGGAAATTTGGAATGATGTTCATCAATATCGCCTTGTGATAAATAGTTAAAGCCCATAACTTCAGCAACAGTTCCGATACCGGTGTCCCATCCTCCGCTGCATGCCGTTGTAAAAGCACGCGAAGAATCGAGCCTTTGAGCGAATGTTTGCATTGTTGAAGTAATCCGTGCACCAGTTATTGTGCCTTCAATTTCCCATTCTTCGTTACCAAGAGACCATAAAATAACAGATGGATGATTACGATCGCGTTTTATTAATCTTTCAAGACAGCTAAAATGTTCTTCATTAGTTCCCATTAAACGGTTCTCATCTAATACCAGCATACCAAGTCTGTTGCAAATGTCCAATAACTCAGGCGACGGTGGATTATGTGAAGTTCGGATTGCATTGCTCCCCATCTCCAGTAATTTTTTAATTCTGAATTCGTACAAAGCATCCGGGATCGCAGTTCCAACTCCGGCGTGATCCTGATGAATGTTTGTTCCCAACAATTTTATATTCTTTTCATTCAGGAAAAATCCTTTATCTGGGTCAAACCTTACCGTTCTGATTCCAAATGTAGTTTCATAAGTATCGATCACTTTTTCTTCCGATCGAATTACAGTTTTTAATTTATGCAGATAAGGATTTTCAATTGACCAGAGTTTAGGATTTTTAACATCGAAAAAACTAAAAAATTCCTTTTCTTCACCTGGATTCAAAATCAATTTTTTATTCGAGCCTGAAGCAACTATTTTTCTCTCAGCATCAATTATTGTTTCTTCAATATCAAAAACCGATTTTTCTTTTGATTCATTTATAACTGTTGTTCTTGAAGTGACAAGTGCAGCTTCGTCTTTTAAATCTGTTGTAATGAAAGTTCCATACCTGGTAACATGCAGCGGAGACGTTTTTGTAAGCCAGGTATGACGGTAAATTCCTGCGCCTTCATAATACCAGCCTTCTTCCATCGTGGCATCGACACGAACGGCAACAACGTTATCGCTGCCGTAGTTTAAATAATCCGTAATGTCATAACTGAAACTTGTATAGCCGCTATGTTCTGTTCCCAGGTAAAACCCGTTTATCCAAACAATAGAATTACGGTGAACGCCATCAAATTCAATCGAGATGCGTCTACCAAGATCTGATTCAGGAATAAAAAAATTTTTACGATACCATCCGACGCTGTTTTCAGGAAAATTTCTTCCAATTGCTTTGTAGCCATGGCTGTGTCCGCCAAGAGAATCGAATGGAAGTTCTACACACCAATCGTGCGGCAAATCTAAAGTCCGCCAGGCACGGTCATCAAAATCTTTATCTGCGGCACCATCACCATAACCGGCTTTAGCAAAATAAGAAAAGTAACCGCTTCCGTTATCAAAATCCTGTTCCGTATTATAAGAATGTCCTAAAGCAAAGCGCCAGCCGAAATCCATTAGCAGCTGTTCGCGTGGTGAAACCCCTTCTGTTGTCTTGTTTTCTGCTATACTTTTATTAAAGTCAATATTTGTGATAAGACAAATAAAGATGAAAAACGGGATAAAATTTTTGAATATCATGACTTTTTAGTGTTTGGTTTTATGATTAGGGAAATGACGATTTGTTCATCTTACAAACGAAACAGAGAAAATGATAGTTTATTACTTATGAATCTTACGAATTTCTAAAGTAATTTTCATACCAAATACGGTATTTTAAGCTTGACATTCCTTAACTTTAGCTCTAAATTTGTGCGGGATAATAAATGGAAAATAAACATTACGAATTTCTTACCGACGAAAAAATGACCTTAATTATGAAAATGAAACATCGAAATTGGGAAAGCTTGGGAACTAATTAAGTGAATTTATGGTAAAATCTAATGATTAAGATACATGATAAATGGTATATGAGTTGATTATATAATTTTATAATTTTAAATAAATAGTGCCCTTGGCGACACACTTCTAATTGGTAATTGGGTTACAAAAATGTAACTCAAAAAATCAAAATTTAATCAATAGCAGAAGTGTCAACCCAAGGGCAATTTTTTTATGAAACACTTATCTACTCCCTTCAATTCAATTTCAACCGCAATTTTGGTAGATGGAGGATTCTTTATTAATCGGTATAGAAAAGTCTTCCGAAATGGGAACTATCATAATCCAAAGACAATCATAGAAAATCTATATAGAATGATTATGAGGCATTTAGACAATGATTATCTATATAGAATTTTATATTATGATTGTAATCCAATTCTTAAGAAAGCACACAATCCTATTAGTAATAAAGCTATTGATTTTTCAAAAACCAAACAGGCTACATTTAGAGTAGAGCTTTTAAATGAATTAAAGAAAAGAAGAAAAGTAGCCATTAGGCTTGGGGATTTAAAAGAATCAGGAGCTTGGTTAATTAAACCAGAGCAAACTAAAATGTTATTAAATAAAACTTTAAAAATTGAGGAGTTAAAAGAGTATCATGTTTTTTATGAACTTCGCCAAAAAGGAGTTGATATTAAAATTGGATTAGATATAGCTTCGATGGCTTATAAAAAATCCGTTAATCGCATCATATTAATTTCTGGAGATGGAGATTTTGTTCCTGCCGCTAAACTTGCAAGGAGAGAGGGTATAGATTTTATTTTAGATCCAATGTGGAATGCAATTAATCCTTCATTACACGAACATATTGATGGTTTAAAATCAACTTGTGAAAATCCTAAAGTGCAATATGAGAAATATCCTTACCTCATCAATAATCCTTAATTAAATTGAAACTGAGACATACCAAATAAGCTTATTCAAAAATATTTATTATGAATTTAATATGTTTGTGAAGGTTGATTAAAGTGAATTAATGTTAACAGATTTTCCCTTCCAAAATTTTCCGATGAGGCAAAGATGAAAACCAGAATTATAATTTTATTTGCATTTTTCTTTTTTATACCGGCTGTTGCCCAGGACATTGTTAAAGAGACGAAAGAAGAACGTGATAAAAGAATGGAGTGGTGGCGTGATGCACGTTTTGGTTTATTTATACACTGGGGATTGTATGCGATACCTGCCGGTGAATGGAATGGTAAAACAAATTATGCCGAATGGATTCGCAACCAGGCGGAAATCCCGATTGATGAGTATGATAAATTTGTTGGGCAATTCAACCCCGTAAAATTTGATGCCGACAAATGGGTTAGCACTGCAAAAAATGCCGGGATGAAATACATCGTTATAACATCGAAACATCACGATGGCTTTTGCTTGTTCGATTCTAAGTTTACCGATTATGATGTTATGTCTACCCCTTTCAAAAGGGATATTCTCAAAGATCTTTCCGAAGCATGTAGAAATGAGGGAATAAAATTATGCTTCTACTATTCAATAATGGATTGGCATCATCCCGACTATTTGCCGGGGAGAGATTGGGAAAACAGATCTTCTGAAGGAGCTGACTTTGATGGTTATATTCAGCATATGAAAAATCAATTGAAAGAATTAGTGATAAACTATGGAGATATTGGTATTCTCTGGTTTGATGGTGAATGGGAAAATACCTGGAATGAAGAACGTGGTATCGATCTGTATAATTATGTTCGCAGTTTACAACCAGATATTATAGTTAACAATCGTGTCGATCCAAACAGGGGAGGATTGGAAGGATTTGCACCTGAAGGCGTGACGATGGGTGATTTCGGAACACCGGAACAGCAAATTCCATCTACAGGTTTACCCGGTATTGACTGGGAATCCTGTATGACAATGAATGACCATTGGGGATACAATAAGAACGATAAGAATTTTAAATCCACAAAGGATATTTTGCAAATGCTTGCAGATATTGCATCAAAAGGCGGTAATTACCTGCTGAATGTTGGACCGACTTCCGAAGGAATTTTTCCGGCTGAAAGTGTTGAGATATTAAGTGAAGTCGGAAGCTGGATGAAGGTTAATGGCGAATCGATTTATGGAACAAGTTCAAGTCTTTTTAATAGTTTAGAGTGGGGAAGATGTACACAAAAAAAGATTGGAGAAAATACAAGGCTTTACTTACACGTTTTTAATTGGTCACAAAACGGGAGGCTTGTTATCCCGGGAATCTATTCTCAGCCCTTACATTCTTATCTTCTTTCCGATGAAAAGAAAACTCACCTTACTGTTGAACGAAACGAAGATGCTTTAATAGTTTCGATTCCTACAAAAACTCCAGATGAGAATAATAGTGTTGTAGTCCTGGATGTAGCGGGGAAAGTTGATGTTAATAATCCACCAACTTTCGAATCAATTGAAAAAATATTTATTGATAGTCTTGATGTGAAAGTAAAATCGGATCGCGAGAATGTTGAGATACGTTATACTATTAATGGCAATATCCCAACAATAGAATCTCCCTTGGCAAATGAAAAGGTAACATTAACAACAACAACTGTTCTAACTGCAAGGTGCTTTCGGGATGGAAACCCTGTGAGCGGTTCTGTACAAAAAACATTTACAAAAGTAGAGCCGGAACACGCACTGAAAATCAACGATGTAATAAAAGGAATAAAGTACAGATACTTCGAAGGCAACTGGGAAGTTTTGCCCGATTTTAATTCACTAACCCCGGTTGATGAAGGAGTTGTTAGTAGTATTACTTTATCTCCGAAAAAATCATCAAACTATTTTGGCTTTGAGTATGATGGCTACATAAGGATACCTGGCGATGGAATTTATAATTTTTATACAGCATCCGATGATGGCAGCAGATTGTTTATAAATTATAAGTTGATAGTCGATAACGACGGATTACATGGAATTGTTGATAAGGGAGGAGTAATTGCGCTCAAGGAAGGATATCATCGAATACGTATTGACTTTTTTGAAAGCGCTGGAGGTGAGGATTTAAAAGTTTATTTAAAAGGACCGGGAATGGAGAAACAATTTATTCCTGATGTGCTTCTTTTTCATATAAAATAAAAATTATCATCATAGTTTATTTTTTAATTTAAGTCTCCCCTTCATTATTGGAGATTCTAATATAAATGCCCTTATTGTAATTGTGGCGACAATTATTACTCCGCCAATGATAGCCATAAAAGAAGGAACTTCACCGTAGCCAAAAAATACCCAGACAGGATTTAGTACCGGTTCGATCATTCCGATAATTGATGCTTCGATTGCGTAAACTCTTTTTAATCCATAACTGAAAATTGCATAGGCGATTCCAATCTGGAAAATGCCCAGGTATGCAACCATCCAGAGATCGTTGATTACTAAGGCATTAATTGAGAATAGGGACGGTATGCAGATTAAAGCTATAAAAATATTCCCGTAAAAAATCGAACTGAATTGATATTCGCTTTTATTTTTTCTCATTCCAAGAAAGAATGCTGCGAAAGCAACCCCGGATAAAAGGGCTGCAAGGTTTCCTTCAAGATGACCGGGGGAAAGTTCGCCCATAAAAAATAATATCATCCCAAGTAAGCAAATAATTATTGTAATGATATTAATTTTTTC
Source organism: Ignavibacteria bacterium GWC2_36_12 (assembly GCA_001802795.1). GTDB lineage: Bacteria > Bacteroidota > Ignavibacteria > Ignavibacteriales > Ignavibacteriaceae > RBG-16-34-14. The sequence goes on from MGZZ01000022.1 coordinate 6,915, forward strand.
AAATTTAGTTTTATTAATAATAGGTTCAAATATTAAAACATAGATTGGTGCAGTATATTGAAGAAAAATCGCGTTAGCTGCTGTTGTTAATTTTGTTGCAAGCACAAAAAATATTAAGACAACTACATAAAAGAATGCATTGAGTAGAGCAAAACCATTTGCATAAACAACAACTTTTCTGAAAAGAATAAGAAAAACTAATGCAGCAAATGTAGAACGGAAAAAAGAAAGCTGGTATGTATTAAGAGAAATAAGCTTAATAAAGACTCCACCGGTACTCCACAATATTGCAGCAGCCAGGATAGCGATAATTCCTTTTTGATGATCTTGAAGATGTTTCATTAAATTTAAAAATTATTAATTCGAAATTAAAAATTGTGATTTAATTGTTCATTGTAAATTATTAATTGTTAATTTCTTTTATTTCTTTATTTTGAAGGAAAGAAAAAGATAAAAACAATGTCATTTAGCCATAACTTTATAGATCATACAGCAGACATTGCCGTTGAAATAAAAGCCGATACAATTGAAGAATTGTTTTTAGCTTCTGCCGAAGCATTCAAAGAAGCAGTTGTTGAAAATGATTTTAGAAGTGAAAGTGAAAATTATAAGCTCGTTTTAGATTCTCATTCGCTTGAAACTTTGCTTGTAAATTTTTTGAATGAACTAAACTTCAGGTTGATTATTGAAAGGAAAATCTTTAATAATATTAGTGAAATAAAGGTTCATCAGGTTGGTGTAAACTGGTATTTTGAATGTGTTCTTAAAGAAAGTGGTGTTATTGAAGAAAAAATAAAAACAGAAATAAAATCTGTAACGTATCACCAGATGGAAATAAAAAAAGAAAATGGAAAATATTCAACTAGAATTGTGTTCGATATTTAAACTATCCGGGGGATTGGATGCATTGTTGCATGAATGCATGATCAGGTAGTTAATGTTTTTGTCATGCAACCATGCGTGCATAAGTAATGCGAGGTAAGTAAAATGCTAATTGGTGGAATTGAATTAAAACAAATAAGAGAAAATCTCTGGGAGATTCCGAAATCGGGAGGAATGAAAGTCCCCGGCAGAATATACATTTCTCAAAAGATGATTGAAAGAAATCTCCGCGACGATGAAGCATTAAAGCAGGTTATGAATGTTGCACATTTGCCGGGTATTCAAAGTTATAGTCTTGCAATGCCAGATATTCATTGGGGATATGGTTTTCCAATCGGTGGAATAGCTGCCACAGATATGAATGAAGGAGTTATTTCACCGGGTGGAGTTGGATATGATATTAATTGCGGAGTAAGGCTCGCTACCACTTCACTCGATTTTACTTTTATAAAAGGTAAAATGGATAAATTGATTGCAAATCTTTTTAATGCTATTCCAACCGGGGTCGGTTCAAGCGGTGCGATTAAAAAACTTTCTCAATCAGAAATGAAAAATGTTTTGCAGGAAGGTTCTGTTTGGGCTGTTGAAAATGATTTCGGCGATAGTTCCGATATAGATTTT
>MGZZ01000023.1 GCA_001802795.1 Ignavibacteria bacterium GWC2_36_12
ATATGCTTTTATTCTATAGGTATAAGTTTGAGCTTGTTCTACTGTCCTATCTACATATTCTTTCCCGCTTCCTTTTAAAGTATCGAGCAATGTAAAAGATGTTTGCGAACTCTGCTTACGTTCAATCACATATCCATCTTCCTTTGCTGAGTTATCTTTCCAGGTAAGAGTAATTTCATTTGATGCACTTTTTTGCAAATCAAGATCTGTTGGTGCTTTGAGTCTGGTACCAAGCGATGCATAGCTCCATGCACTAGAACCTTCAATATTCTTTGCTTGAACCCGCCAGTACTCCTTTCGTCCTTCAGAAAATCCCGATAAAGTTTTGAAAGTATCAGATGTTGTAGAATCTGACTTGAAAACAGAAGCGAAATTTTCAACGTGAGATAGTTGGATAATATATTTATCAGCGTAATCTACTTTCCTCCACGTAAATGTATAATAGTCTATCCGATTTTGATATGGAACCGCATCCAGTAATTCCGGTGAAGCCGGTAAAGGAATATATGTGGCAAAGTTCCATAGTTCACTCCATGGACCTGAAGAACCAGCATTATTTTTTGCCTGGACACGCCAATAGTATCTTGTGCCTGATGATAAGCCAGTGATAGTTTTTGTTGTATCTGCTGTTGAATCACTTACTATAATATTTTTAAATGTCGGGTCTGTGGATAATTGTATAAAATACTTTTCGGCATCTATTAACTTATTCCACATCAAGGTAATATTTGTATCAAGGCTTTTTTGAAGATTGGGAGGATAGATTAAAGATGCTTTTCCAAAAAAAGATGTATCGTTAGAAAGTGTCGGTGTGGTCCATGTAATCCAGGGGAAAAGGTCGGTACTATATGGGCTTGTAGAGATGTCTGTATTTGCGCTTTCATTCCCAAGAAGAAATTTTTCCACAAAGGCTTCAATTTCTGGTATCTGGCTGTTTGGAACTACACAATGCGGATGATCAGTGATTATGCTAAAGCCGAACCTGTCGGGGACACCGAGTGCGTTATAGATCTGTTTTACGGCTTTACTGCCGACGTGACCAGACTCATCTGACAGCCATACTTGACTAGGGTTTCCGGTTACGAATAATGCGCGCGGCGCCACCATACCCATCAATTCATGATGATCGTATGGAAGCTTCGGAACATCGTTAGAAAACTGGAACAAGTCTTCAATAAACCATACATGACTCGTTCTACTCAGATTTTCTACATTACCCGCTGGCTGTGTCTCCGAGAACCGCCATGTCGTATAGCCACCTCCCCCGGATTCCTGGGCAATTGTAAGAGCAATACGCTCATCAAAAGCTCCAGCAAAGAGTGCCATTTTTCCGGCAAATGAGCAGCCGGTTACAGCCATATGCTTTAAATCTATAGGAAGATCAGCCTGAACCAGTTCTAATCCATCAATCAGGCGGCTGACTCCCCATGACCATGCGCTATAAGCACCCATATAAATAAGATCAGGGTATAGTTTATTGATCGGTTCACTTCCGCGGGTCTGCTGCCAGGCCATTACCTGTCCAAAATTGTATGGGATAATAGCTATGCCACGGCTGATTAGTGTATCAGCAGGTAATATGGGAGTTATATTAATCATAGCAGGAAAAGGTCCTTCTCCATCTGGAAGGGTGATTGGTGATATCAGCGTGAGCGTGTTTCCGTTCACAGTTATATTTACTCTGAGCGTGTCGTTAGCATAGCTGGCTGTTATGCTATCCGGACGAACCGGTTTTTCTCCAATCTCGTAATGCTGGATCTCAGCGCCGATCTCTACGCGCCGGTACCGCCAATCTGAGAAGTTCGAAATGCGACCTCTGCCATCTGACCACTCAAACGGGTCGGGTAAAGCCTCAATACTAGGAAGTTCGTTGAATGAAGGTAAATAAGGTATCGGACAATCCGTACCTGTGTTCTCAACGTCATAAACAAGGGGCATTACTTGAGCTAATGAATTAACGACCATAAGTGTGTTCATCAAAAGCGTTAATAGTATTATTTTTAGTCTCATTTTTGATACTACTTGATTAAATTGATTCTAGCATTAATTTAACAAAACCAGCTTTTTTGTTTCCACATAATTTTCAGTTTCTAAACAATATAAATATATTCCGGTCGCTAATTCATTGCATCCAAATTATTACCTGTCCGTTACTATTTCAGCAACATCAATTTCCCGAATGAAGAAAATCCATTAACGCGCAACCCGTAAACATAAATTCCACTTGCAATATTAGAAGCATCAAACTTAATATCATATTTGCCCTGCGGTTTGTATTCATTTACAAGCGTTGCAATTTCATGCCCGAGCAGGTTGTATATCTTTAAACTTACATTACCGCCTTTTGCCAATTGGTAGCTTATGTTTGTTACCGGGTTGAAAGGATTTGGATAGTTTTGTGTCAAATCGTATGTTCTAAAAAGTTCTTTTTTTTTAACGGCCGTAGTCGTTTGTTTAAATATCAACTGGGAAAAGTGATAAAGGCCGTATTTCCAAACTGTCCAATCATGCCCTGCACCGTCAACCAAAATATAGATGTGCGGCACATTATGCTGCTCAAGATAGTCGTGGGTTTGCTTGCTAATGTACAGCAATCCATCGTTGGTGCCGCACGAAATCCAGAGCTGCAATATGCTGTCGGCTGTCCCTGAAGGGTTTGGAACAAGGGCTGCCGGTGCATTTGTGTTTGGCGCAGCAGAAAATGCGCCTACCCAGGCAAATGTGTCTATGTGAGCCAGTCCAAAATTAAGCGCTTGACCACCTCCAATTGAAAGACCTGCAACAGCCCGGTTTTCCCTCCCTGTTAAAACCGAATAATTCGAATCAATAAACGGGATCAAGTCATTCAGGAGGTCAAATTCAAAAGTCTCGAATGCTTTAACTTTCTCAGGAGCAAAAATATCTCCCCCGGCATCGTCATTCTCCATCGCACGGCCATTGGGAAGAACAACAATCATTGGCTCGAGTTTTTGGTCATCATATAAGTTATCAAGAATAACCTGAGGGTCTCCATAACTATACCATTCTCGTTCATCTCCGCCGATGCCGTGCAATAAATAAAGTACATTATATTTCTTGTCTTCTGAATAGTCGGGTGGTGTGTAAACCAAAGTTTGCCGATCTACGCCTACTGTCGTTGAATAGTAGGTTGCTGTGGTTATCTTTCCGTGAGCGATGTTGGATCTATACAAATCATAACCCGCAGGCGGTGACGGGAATTCACTGCTGTCGTTGGACGCAACCGTAATTGTTAGTATCACCGGATTCATATATGTTTTAAAGGATACAGACTGCCCATATATATTGTATCCCAATAGTATACAAATAGTAAATCCTATAAAATATTTTTTCATTTTTTTTGCACCTTGCAGCTATGTAAAGTTACTTCAATAGTATTAATTTTTTTGTCTCTATAAAATTTCTTGCCGAAAGTTGATACAGGTAAACACCACTTGCGAGTTTGGTACCATCAAAAGTAGCTTCATAATTTCCCGGCTGAAGTATCCCTTGATATAATGTTGCAACTTCCTCTGAGAGAAGGTTATATGCTTTTAGAGTGATGTAACCACTTTGTGGAACCGAGTATTTAATTTGCGTTGAAGGATTAAAAGGATTTGGGAAATTTTGTCCTAAAAAAAAGGTACGGGGTATATCGTTGAGAATCCCTTCCTCAGGACTTACTTCAGTTGTAGCAGACATACTTATTCTGAACCAGTCAAAATCAACAAATCCGCCTGTGGCTACTGTAGCATAATTAAAAAGACAAAATTTGTTCCCGGTAAAGATAGAAAGGTTAAATCTCATAGATAGTTTGTTGCCAAATAAAATGAATGAATTATCATCGAAACTATACGAAAACGAAGCCAGGCTAGTCCCATAATAAGCCTGTGCACGAAAGTATATAGTTGAACTATCTATCGCAGTAGAATCCATAGTTTTGCCATTGTTTACCATAATAATATACTTTGTGCCATTTATTTTCCTTACACCAATAAATGCATACGGATCCTGAAAGACGGCAAGTCCTGCTACATCCCCGTCTTTCATACTATCAACATCTAATTTAACAACAGCGGTTGTAGGTAAGGCTCTGGAATAGTATACAAATATTCTTTGTGTTAAGGTATTTCGTGCCTCCTGTAAATTGGATACAACTTTGGCTGTCGAAAGTCTTAAGTAGCCAGGATTTTGTATCAACGACCATTTGGTTGAATCCGGATTATGGTTCCATCCCCACTGCATGCCTAATTTTGTACTACCCGCCTTGCCGCCTGCCTTGTCGGCAGACAGGTCAGGCAGGTCAAATTCATCAGATGTAGGCAATATAGTAATTGGATATTCTTTTCCTACATTCGGCTTTTTATATGTAACAACACCTTTACCATTAACGCCAACCATAGGCCAATCATCCTGCCATGTTACAGGTTGTAAAGTGGGAAAACGTCCAAACGCACCTCCATCCTGAAAGATTACTGACCACCATTCACCTGTTTGTGTTTGTATGAGCGCCCCCTGATGTATACCTGTACCTAAATTTCCGTTGTCTCTTATAACTATCTTTTCTTCATAGGGTCCGTAAATATTTTGTGATCGAAGTGCTACCTGAAATCCGTCTCCGCCTCCATAAGTACAATACAAATAGTAATAACCATTAATTTTATAAACATGGCTACCTTCAAGTCCGGGGCGGATATCACCTGTAAAAACTAAAGCATCATTGCTTTTAGCTGTAAAGTTTGTGTCTAATTCCGTAATATGAATGGTATTATATCCGTGTGCGACATATATTTTGCCATCATCATCAAAAAACAAACCGGGATCATAAAATCCCCGTGGTAATTTCTTTAACTCCCAAGGTCCTTCCGGTTTTGTTGCCGTACAGAGAAATCCACCTTCATCAAGTGTAATAAATAGCAGATAGTATTTACCATTATTATATTTTAAGCTGGTTGCCCATTGACCATGTGAATACCTGTTACAACCGTCAAGATTGTAGCATGGACTAAAATCCATCTGCTGTACCGCATTGCTGCAATATTCCCAATTTACCAGATCGTACGATTTAAGTATAGTTACTCCAGGAAAAATAAACATGGTAGTTGAAACCATATAATAGGTTGAATCTACAAGAATTACATCAGGATCCGGAAAATCAGAATAAATAACCGGGTTGGTATAAGCTCCATCTCCATTATCGCTTTGCATTTTCTGCCCGGTCAAATTAATTAATGGAATAAGCGAAATTAAAAGAATATAAAAACCTATTTTTAACTTGTTTTTCATTTTAATTATTTAAAATGATGAAAGTTCTTGATGAAGGCGCATTACTTCAGGAGCATCATCTTACAAGTATCAATAAAATCTTCTGCGGCTATTTTGTAAAAGTAAATGCCCGAAACAAATTCAGATGCATTCCATTCATAATTGTATTCACCTCTTTCCATTTCATGATCAACTATAATTGCAATTTCTTTTCCAAGAATATCAAAAACTTTCAATGAAACACGACCTTCCTTTGGAATATAAAATGAGATATTTGTTATGGGGTTAAACGGATTAGGATAATTCTGCTTTAATTCAAATTTTTGTATCACTCCATGTTCACCAGACGAATTATCTACTGAAGTAGGGGTATCATATTCACTTAAAAATCTAAACCAATTTATACGGAAAAGTTGCTGCGTGTCTGTTCCCAAAAATCTTAAATAAACATCATGGCTACCCGATACTGAATCAACATCTGCTCTAAAGATTTGATAGTTTGCCCAGCTGCCTGTAGTATCAACCTGGCATTCAGCAATTTTTCTTCCTGTGTCAATTGAATCAAGCCACACTTCGACAACTCCAACTGATGTAGTGCTTGAGGCTGATAGTTCCATTGAGATGGGAGTTTTTTGATAATCATTGCCGCCAAATTCAACACCTGCATACATTGCCCAGTCATCATTATTGATAGCTCCCAAATAGGTACTGGCGGGGCTTACACCAAGTTTATTAGCAGGGTTTTGTGCGGTAATATTTGTATAAGCATCCCTGTAAATATAAAGGTCGAAATAGGCTGGCTTCCCTTTGACGTAAAGACCCTGTTGGTTTCCGGTAAAATTATTAAATTGGGTTTGTTCCATATCCATGGCAGTTGCGTTTATCGGTTCGCCAATCCGAATCCAGTTATATCCATCAGAACTGTAAAATCCTGATACTGTATGCTCATTCCGGATTAATTTAATCCACACAGTAGAATCAATCGTATTTTCCATTTCGTATATTGTATTATCAAAACTAAATGCTAACACTTTCTGCCCGCTGCTATTTACCGTACTAAACACTTTAGCACGAAGTGTTTCAGGTCCGTTAATTATCCATAAACCTGCTTCATCCGATACAGACTGCGGCTCGAAATCCACTAGTGTGATCAAAGAAAAATTATGTTCACCATCGTTTTGAATTACAGTATTATATCCTGAGTAAGGTTTAAGATATAGCCAGCCGGGCCTTTCGGTTAGTGAGTAAGTATTATCAGGCGTATAACCAAGGAATGACCAATTAGGTCTTAGTTTTGAATCACTAAAGGTATCTGATCTTGGTACTGTCCATGGAATACCGCTGCTGGGGAGATTAGGAGCGGGAACACCTTCATTGGAAGGATATTGTATTACAGGGAAACCCTGATCATTGTATGTTACCTGGCATAGTAAACCCTGGCGTCCATGTGCATACCATGAGCTGGTGCCCTGATAACTATGCGCTATAACCCAGCTGGTTCCATCATCAAGCAAAACCGCAGGGGAGATATGGTTAGGTGTATTATAGTTTGCGCGGGGCCCTGTAAATATATTCGTTCCAACAACTGTCCAGTCCGATTCATTATCAGTTAGTGTATCACTTCTCATAACATATTGTGCCCCAACCAGATGCTGCGCAAAACTGTAATAGTAGTAACCGTTGTACTTCCACATTACCGGGCCTTCAGCCCAACCATATGGATATGGTTCCGGCCCAGGATTAAGCCAGGTTATATCCAACAACACACCATTAGGCTGGCCATCTAAACCAAGCTCGACAAGATGATTATTCGGCTGCCCTGCTTTTGTAAGCAAATACCATTTCCCATCATCATCAATAAAAATGGAATTATCTACTCCTAATCCCGAGGGCATACCGGGAGGAACATTCATCCTGGTAGGTGCGCTCCATGGTCCTTCCGGCTTATCTGCTATAACAAAATACATACTGCCACCACCTCTTCCAAAGAAGTGCCAATACTTATTGTTATAAAATACCATGTGACCACCCCAAATGCCGCCGCCTGGAGAATCACCATATCCACTCCATGAAGCGGGTACCGGTTGAGCGATCACTTCCCAATGAACCAGATCAGTAGAACGATAAATTTTTGGTGTGGGATTGAATGAAGAACCGGTAGTATAAAAATCATTACCCACTCTTGTTAATGTGGGATCCGGATGATCACCCGGAATAATAGGGTTCATATAAGTTTTAAATGATATTGACTGTCCAAAAGCAAATGTGCAAATCCATAAACCTACGAGCAATGTAAATACTCTTGTCATTTTTCACTCCATATATTTCTTCAATATAATAATTTTATCACTACTTTTTTCCCATCTGATTCTTTCTGAATTGATTGTGCAAACATAATTGAACTGACTATTGTGAAAAGATAAAACACGAATAAAAATTTAGTTTTCAAATTAAACTATCCGGTTAAGAATATCTCTTGTCAAATTACTATTTATTTGAGGATTATTATTTAATCAGAACTAGCTTTTTGACGGCTTAAAATTGCTCTATTCTAAGTGCGCATACCTGTTACATCCGTCCAGATTATAGCATGGACTAAAATCCATCTGCTGTACCGCGTTGTTACAGTATTCCCAATTTACCAGATCGTACGATTTAAGTATTGTTACTCCAGGAAAAATGAACATGGTTGTTGAAACCATATAATAGGTTGAATCTACAAGAATTACATCAGAATCCGGAAAATCAGAATAAATAACCGGGTTGGTATAAGTTCCATCTCCATTATCGCTTTGCATTTTCTGTGCAGACACATTAACCAATATCTAAAGTGAAAGTAAGAAAAGATAAGAACTTACTTTTAGCTTGTTTATCATATGTAATTCGACATAAATTTTAGTTACTTTGAAGATAACAGAATATTAAAATAGCCTGTCCATAAAATGGCGGACAGGCTGTAAATATGGAAAATTCCACCGCCGCTTCCAGTCATGAACGATTTCAACCAAGTCATCGCTTGGCGTTCGGTACCGTTGCTGTTAAGGTTTCAATCTGTTTTTTTCCCTTAAGAAAGAGAATCTTCTATTTTAATAAAATCATCTTTCTTGAAAGAACCAGATTATCTATATCCATCCTATATATGTAGATTCCACTGCTGAATTTGGTACCATCAAATTCAATAATATGCCTGCCTGCTGGTTTTACTCCTGCTAAAAGTACTGCCATCTCTCTGCCAAGCATATCATACACTTTGATTTTGACCGACGATTCCTTAGGTAAATCAAATGAGATTTTTGTTCCCGGATTGAAAGGATTAGGATAGTTTTGTAATAAGTTGTATTCCTTTGGAAGCATCGTTAATCCATCCTCAACAGATGTGGTAGTAGCACCTTTATTAAAAAGGAAAAGCACCTCTTCCGGAGACAACGCTTTGTTAAAAATATTAAATTCAAGGATCTCACCCATCCAGACAGGATCAGCAGTATATCCGCCTCTTGCAAGGTAAGCAAAAAGCTCACTTATAAATGCAATATTGTTATTATCCGAAAGAGGAGTGGATTGCTGCAACACGCCGTCAATATACAATGTTATATCTGTTGCATTTACAGTACTTACCATATGATGAAGCTGACCATCATCCAATTCAGGACCATCTGCACCTGATTCAGCTGCCCATGGGGTTGCTTCGTCTCCACAGGAAATAGCGGCGCGACTTTTATCATCACCCCGTGCCGGAGTAATAAAATAACCATTGGAACCTAAACTGTTCACTGAATTGCCAAAATAAGCAATCATATGATAACCCGTGTTTGCAGCCTCCACTGGAATAAACCATACTTCAATGGTAACCTCATCATAGGCATTCATTAAAATCTGGTCTCCCGACATTTCCATCCATGAATTAGGAAGGTCAGTAAATAGTGAGCCTTCGGAAATGTAGGCATCACCCATTAGTGTACCGTTTGCACCTCCAACATAATCATTTTCAGTTCCATCATTAAAAGTCCAGGAATGAGTTAGATTTTCAGTTCCCGGATCATTCTGTGCATTTGAATTTATAATGACAGTCAGAATTATAACGTAAGAAAGTATAAAATTTAGTTTCATAACATTTCTCCCTAAAATGTGAATAATTTAGTTAGTTCATTATAGAAGACGGCTATAATTTTTTTCCCAATGCTCGGATATTTTGTTTTCAACTGCAAAGTATCTTCAAGATTTAAAACTTGAGGATAATTTAAAAACGCAGCCGGTTAAATAATAGCCACTTTGTATCTTGAATTAACCAAATAGCGTCGCATAAAAATTAACGGGGCTGATGAAGCTTACGAAATTCACGTAAGCCAATTCCTTTTTCTTTTTTAAAATATCGTGAAATATGTTCAACATCTGTAAAATTAAAGAGCGAAGTTATTTTAGAAATGGAGAGGTCAGATTCGATAAGCAATTTTGATATCCATTCTATTCGTACCAATTTGATCTCATCGTAAATGGATCTGTGAATCGTTTTTCTGAATCTTCTCTCTAATGCTCGTCTGCTAATGCCTGTTGTTTTAACTACATCCTTAACAAGAATTTTATTTTTTGCATTGTTCCTGATATAACGTATAGCTAAAGCAACTTCGGCATTGTCTACGGCAAGAATGTTCGATGATTGTCTTTGAACAATATGACTGGGAGAAACAAGTATTTGTCTTTTGCTTATCTTTTTCTTTTCTATCAACCCATCTAATAATTTAGCCGCCTCGTAACCTGCAGATTCAACATTTAATGCAATGCTGGTAAGCGGAGGATCTCCTATTTCACAAATCATGGGATCATTGTCGACACCAACAACTGCAACATCCTCGGGCACTTTTAAATCAATCAATTTACATACTTCCAGAATATGTTGTCCGCGGTCATCATTACAGGCAAATATCCCGACAGGTTTTGGTAAAGTTTTAATCCAATTGCTTACATGTTGCTGTTCATTTTCCCAATCATTCTTTTTAATTCTTTTGGGTAGGATATAGTTGTGAGTCTTATAACCTGCTTCACTAATGAAACGGTTAAAATAAAATCTGCGTTCCTTCGACCAGTCGTAATTATTAAAACCACAGAATGCAAAATTTTTTAATCCCTTTTCTATAAGATGCTCGCTAGCCAATTTTGCAATGGAACTGGAATCCGTTTTTATTACGGGCAAATTTTTAGGATAAGAGGAATTATGAATAGCAAGGATTGTTGGAATTCTCAACTTCAGTAATTCTTTTGTAATTAATGAATCACGCATAATGATTCCGTCCGGTTTCCAGGTTGTTAAATGAGGAACTGAAGATTTCAAATCGATTGGCTCCTTATAAAAAGACCAGGGGCCGTTGAGTCTTGAGTACCGGGCGATACCGATAATTAATTGTCTTCCGAAGGCTCGTGACGTTTCTAAAAGTAAAATTATTCTTTTCATATACTGTTACTTTTCTTAGATTTTCGCACAACCTCGTCGTTATTTATTTTTTCTTGGGAACCAAACTTTCATTTTTCCGACACCACGGTTCGACCATAAATAATACGGGATCAATGTAATTTCTTCATCGTCAACTTTGCCCTTAATTGTTATTACTTTGTCGGATAAAACTATCCTTTTCTCGATGCTTACATCTATATTATCCGGTATAGAAATATTTGAAATCTGTTTGTTGTCAATTTCCTCGGCGCAGTAAACTATGGGACCGTATTCAAATGCAACTTTGTCGATATCTTCTGTAACTTTTTGGTTAGCTATTACTTTATGGTTTGTCATTGGCAAAACCAATTCTACTTTGTCTCCTTTAGTCCATTCTCTCGAGATTTCAGCGTAACCCTTATTCAGCTTTATTTTTTCTTCTTTCCCATTAATACGTAAAGTAACTTTATTGGGAATATTATTTAAATAAGAATACAAATTGCCGGGAACCGGTTTGTTCTGAGTCCAGCCAGGAATGCGAAGTTTTAATGTGAATGTTTGTTCTTTTTCCGGGTTAATACTAAAGTTTACTTTACCACTCCAAGGATAATCTGTTTGTTGGGTTATCCCGATTTCTTCTCCATCAATTGATACCTGTGCTGTGTTCGAGATAAAAAGATTTACGTATAGATTATTTTTATTAACACCATATATCAAACCTGGAATAGAAGGAATAAAGCGGATTAAATTCGTAGGACAGCATGAACAGTCGAACCATGCTTGCCTTGTGCAGGAACCCATATTAAATTCATACTTGCCGTCAGATTCAGTAGGATTAGGATAGAAAAAATTTCCCCCATCTAAAGAAATGCCTGATATCAATCCGTTATACAATGTCCGTTCGATAATGTCATAATATTTCGAATTGCCTGTTAACAGGAATAAGCGTTGATTCCAATATACACTTCCTATTGCTGCACAGGTTTCGTTGTAAGCAGTAAGATTCGGCAGTTCATAATTATCGCCGAAAGCTTCGCCATCATGTTTTGAACCTAAGCCGCCGGTGATATACATTTTTTTGTTAACAATATTTTCCCAGATTTTATTTACTGCATTAAGATAATCCTGATCATTATACAGTACTGCAATATCAGTCATCCCGGCGTACATATATAATGCTCTTACAGCATGACCAACAGCTTCGGTCTGTTTTGTAACGGGTAGATGATCCTGACTATATTCTCCATACACTTTATGTGTAGTTGAATCGCCTCTCAGATCAAGGAAAAATTTTGCAAGCTCGAGATATTTTGGTTTGTGAGTAATATGATAAAGCTTAATTAAGCCTGTTTCTACAATTTGATGTCCCGGAGGTATATGTAGTTTTTTGGGTTCGAAATTATCTACTAGCAGATCTGCATTCTTTAATGCGATATCTAAAAAATTTCTTTTACCGGTAACCCAATAATGAGCAGCTGCTGCTTCAAACAAATGACCGCTGTTATATAATTCATGACTACTGACTTCATTTTCCCACCTTGTTTCAGATGGTTTAACCCACCATGCCGGTGGTTTTTGCCTATCTATAGTAAACCACGTTGTAAGATACCCGTCGGGTTCCTGTCCGACTATAATAATTGCGATTATTGAATCAATGTAAGCATCTAACTCCGGATTGGGTTTGCTTATTAATGAATAGGAAGCACCTTCAATAATTTTATAAAGATCAGTGTCATCGAAAGGCATTTTACCTTTATAAGATCCTTCTTTCTTTCCGCCTGCAACCAAAAAATTTTGCATTCGTCCTTCTTTATCACATTTATCAAATGCATATCGAATGGTAACATCCTGAATCGTTTTTATTTTAGGCAGCCAGAAGTTATCATCAAGAATAACGTTTTTAATGCTTACCACAGAAATCGGATAGTCTGAACCTGCCTTAACTGCCTGTGCTGACGCTTCGGCAGACAGACCGGCAGGCAGGAATTTTGAACTTTCTTTACCGCAATTCAGCGCTATGAGAGTTAACAAAGAAAATATTATTCTTTTCATATATCAAAAAATCCTGTCCAGTTCCGTATTTTCTAACATCCAGGTTTCTCTATTTTCCATTTGTTCCGAGTTGTTAACCCATGGTCGACAGTACACGCCCCAGACCAAATCATATTTAAACCAGAGCCAGTAACTTTCAACGGCATTGGCATAATTTACTGCAACAAGCAAAAAAAATCATGACCATAAATGAATAGAATTTTTTTTTCATTTCATTCATAATTATATAATTCAAATCTTTGGATAGAATAGTCATCAACAAAAATTCGGATGTGTCTTCCCTGGTGAATCTGGTCGCCATTTAAATGCCTTATAACTTTCCACATATTATTATCTCCAGAGGAGTCCTTACGGACAAACTTTCCTTCTTCGTCTTTTAAAATTCCAACTGTTAGATCAGGGTTCTTCAAATTTTTGAATGTGATAACGACTCCGGAACCAGCAAGATAAAATTCATTTTCATCTGTCTGAATTATTAATGCACCTGCAGTTTCCCATGAATCATTTTTTGAATTCGCTTCATACCCCAAAGTATAACTATGTTTTACAGTAAACTCGTAATCACCTAACTGCAAAACACTTTCCTGTGTTTCTTTGTCAAAGAGTACACCTTCAATTTTATTATAACCCTGATTAGCTGTAATTATAGGAGTAAGTTGATTTATTAAATTATATACTTTCCCCAAGGGTTCATCTTCGGGATTAGGCGTTGATTCAATAGAAAACGGAGAGAAACCAATCGCCTCATAATGTCCGAAAACAAATGCTGCTTTGGCTGCAG
>MGZZ01000024.1 GCA_001802795.1 Ignavibacteria bacterium GWC2_36_12
GACGACGATTTTTGTGTCATACCCGACAGGGTCTTTAATGCCTCCGACTTCGGTGCAGCGGGCGATGGCAAGACCCTCAACACCAAAACCATTCAAAGAGCAATTGATTCCGCAGCGACAGCCGGCGGCGGGCAGGTTACCTTCAATCCAGGTATCTATGTCACCGGTGCCCTTTTTGTCAAAACCAATGTTGATTTCCATATTCCCGAAGGTGTCACCGTCCAGGCTATTCAGGATGATGCGTCCTTTCCCGATACGCTCACTCGTATCTCCGGTATAACGATGCAATGGCCTGCGGCACTAATCAATATCTATAGGGAACAGAATGTTCGCATCAGCGGCAAGGGCACTCTGGATGGTAACGGGAAATTTTGGTGGGATAAATTCTGGGGCGATCCCCCGCAATCAGGCGGCATGTATCAAGATTATATTAACCGTGGTCTCCGCTGGGCGGTCGATTATGACTGCAAGCGCGTCAGGGCTCTCGTCGTATATGAATCCGAGGAAGTTGTCATCAAGAATATCAACATCTATCGCTCGGGATTCTGGACTATCAGCCTGACCTATTCCGACCAAGTTCATGTTGACGGCGTTACGATAAGGAACAACTACGATGGTTACTTCGGACCCAGCTCCGATGGTATCAATACCGACTCGGGTCGGAACATCCTTGTTGAAAACTGCGACATTGACTGTAACGACGATAACCTTTGCCTCAAAGCAGGCAAGGACGCAGACGGGTTACGTGTAAACCGACCCACAGAGCGGGTTGTTTACCGCAACTGCGTTACCCGCTCCGGGCATGGTTTGTTTACCCTTGGCTCGGAAACATCCGGCGGCATGCATGATATAGAGGTATATGGACTTAAGGCTATTGGTACTAACACCGGCATCCGCTTCAAGTCGGCTAAAATCCGTGGAGGAGTAATGCGCGATATTTACATCCATGACATAGAGATGGAAAACGTTGATAGCCCATTTAAGTTTGAACTCAACTGGTATCCAAGCTTTAGCTACCCGGTAGTTCCCGACTCAATTCCTGAGTCAGAGTACAAAGATCACTGGCGCACAATGCTCATTCCCGTTAAGCCTTCCGAACGTGGCATCCCCGAATTTCGCAACATAACTCTGGCAAATATCTCGGTTAAAAATGCTGGGACCGGTTTCTACGTTAACGCCTATCCCGAAAAGCCTATGCGCAATATGCTCTGGAAAAACGTCTTTATCGAGGCACAAAAGCCCGGTGAAATCACCTGTGCTAAGGATTGGGTCATGGAAAATGTCACACTGGTGACTCCCTCCGAAGAGTCCATTAAGCTCGATCAAGTTGATAACGTCCAGCTTCCGTTAATGTTTAAAGTTGTGGATACTACTAGGGGGCCCGACAATCCTGCCGACAGCAATCATGTGCTGGGGCACTGATCAACCTAAGGAACAAAGATGAGAAAGTGTAATGCCTTTGAAGAACTACTAAATAATTTTCCGAACGGCAGGTATATATGTACTTATGAGGTAGACTATCTGGGATTAATAAAATTGGATTCAATGCTGCGATGCTCCAGCAGTTATAAAAAGAAAGCTATCATTATTTCATAAAAATGATAAACGGATTAAAAATGAAAAAAATATTTATTACATCGATTCTTCTGGTTCTACCGATTGTTTTAACAGCACAAAATAATTTAGGTGATTTACCGGATTGGGAAAATCCACTAGTTATCGGAATTAACAAAGAACCTGCTCATTTAAGTTTTTTGCACTATCCTGATCAACAAAGTGCCCTGGCAGACAGCAGTTGGGAATTTCATACTCCTTATTATAAATCATTAGATGGACAATGGAAATTCAAATGGTCAAAAAATCCTGCTGAAAGGCCAAAGGATTTTTATAGAAAGGATTATGATGTAACTAAATGGGCTAATATCAGGGTTCCGGCAAGCTGGCAGACGGAAGGATTTGGAACACAATATATTTGAATGAAAAGTATCCTTTCCATCTTGATTATCCTGTAAACCCTCCACTAATTCCTCAGGATTATAATCCGGTAGGTTCCTATAGAACAACTTTTACTCTTCCAAATAATTGGGATGGACGCAATATCTATATTCATTTCGGCGGAGTGGAAAGTGCTTTTACATTTGGGTTAACAGTAAAAAAGTTGGTTACAGCCAGGGCAGTATGACTCCCGCAGAATTCAACCTGAATTCTTATCTGCAAAAAGGAGAAAATCAATTATCTGTTGAAGTCTACCGTCTGACGGCTCTTATCTTGAAGATCAGGATATGTGGCGTTTTAGCGGAATATTCAGAAGTGTATTTGTGTTCAACTCCTAAAGTTTACCTTTTGGATTTCTTTGTGCGTGCCCAGCTTGATGATCGTTATAAAGACGGGTTGTTATATATAACAGCTAAAGTTAGAAATTCAAGTACGGAAAATATAAAACCCGTAAAGATTGAAGCATATCTTTATGATGATAAAGGAATAATGATTGGCAATACTCCGGTAGCAGAATCAGAAACATCATCTAATATTCCTTCATTGATGTTGGGTGTTGCCGACCTGCATGCCACAATTGGAAACCCCCAAAAATGGACGGCGGAAACGCCGAACTATTAAAAATATTTAAACTATTTCTTGCAAAAAGTATTTTTTTATTTTACCTTGCTCAAAGGTTTTCGAAAACCTTTGAGCAAATACTTTTTTAATAATCATATCTTAAAAACATATCTATGTAACTTATGTGGCGAAGCTGTATAAAGGATTATTCTTCAATAAGTTTTTTATTCGTAAAGATGAGAAAAAAAGGGAATTGAAAGAATTATCTGAATCATTAATGAATCTTAAAGATGAATTTGGAATTGAAAAACTTTATACCGCAAGCCGTTGAAAAATTTCATGCTGAAGTTCCCTGTTGTATTTTGAAGAAAAGAGAATCAATTAAATTTTAAACTCAATGTTGCTACCAAGGAGTTAAAATGCTCAAAGAAAAATTATTATCACAATTGAACTCTGTTGAAGAATATGAAAGAACTCCAATACCTAAAAATAAATTGAAAGGTTGGAAAAGTTTTATAGGCATGTATGCAGGTGAGCATACCGCAGGTACTGAGTTTGTTATTGGACCTTTGTTTGTTGCGCATGGTGTTTCGGCAAGTGATTTATTGCTGGGACTTTTAGTCGGTAATATATTAGCAGTTCTAAGCTGGGCATTTTTAACCGGTCCAATTGCTGTAAAAAAAGGAATTACACTTTATTATTTACTTGAAAAAATAAGTGGGACCAAAGTTACATTTGTTTATAACCTTGTTAATGCTCTTATGTTCTGTTTTTTAGCTGGTTCAATGATTGCTGTTTCGGCTACTGCAGTTGGTATTCCATTTAATATGGCTATGCCTTCTTTAAATGATTGGTTACCGAATACCGTTGGTTGGATCGTTGTTGTAATTGCTATTGGTGTTGCAACAACAATTGTGGCTATGTTCGGATATAATCAAATTTCAAAGGTTGCAAATATTGCAGCACCATGGATGATAATGGTGTTTATAGCATCGGCAGTTGCAGTTTTACCTGATTTGGGTGTTCATTCAATATCAGATTTTTGGACTAAAGCTAAAGATACTATATGGACAGGGACCCCTCTCGAAGGACAAAGTCAATTTACTTTCTGGCATGTTCTTTTTTTCGCCTGGTTTTGCAACATGGCTATGCATATCGGTATGGCGGATCTTTCTATTTTACGTTATGCAAAAAAATGGTATTACGGATTTTCCTCCGCCGCGGGCATGTTTTTAGGACATTATATAGCTTGGGTAGCATCAGGTATTTTATATTCATTATTTCTTTTGGAATCTTCATTTAGTACACAATTTGCTCCCGGTCCGGTTGCTTATCGCGCTGCGGGACTGGCTGGGGCAGTTTGTGTTGTGATAGCCGGCTGGACAACTGCAAATCCCACAATTTATAGAGCCGGTTTAGCTTTACAGGCAATTAAACCAAAATGGAAAACATGGAAAGTAACAGCAATAGTAGGAGCCATAACAACCTCTGCAGCTTTATTTCCTGCGTTAGTCATGAAACTTTTAGAGTTCGTTGCATTGTATGGATTACTGTTAATGCCTATGGGTGCTGTTATTATGATGGATATTTATGTACTTCCAAAATTGAATCTAAAATCAAATTTTGCAGAATTCTTTAATCGGAAATTTAATCCTTCTGCAGCAATAAGTTGGGTACTAACGTTATTATCTGCAATATTTTTCAATATTTATTTTGGAATTGAAGTATTCTTTTTAGGCTTACCAGGCTGGTTTGTTGCATCCCTGGTGTATATTATTTCAAACAAAGTTGTTCAACAAAAGGCTGAAAAATCAAAGGAGACTATAGCATGAAACTTTTAATAAAATTTATTTCATATATTGGTTTAGTGCTAACCCTTATTCCATCACTTTTGGTTTTTACGGGAAATATTTCATTAGATTCCTGTAAAATGCTTATGCTTATAGGTACAATAGTTTGGTTTGTATCTGCTCCAGGCTGGATGAATAAAGCTGAAAAATAAATTACATTTGCTGGACTAAAATGAAAAAGAAAATAACTATAAAGGATATTGCAAAAGAAATGAGTGTTGATCCTTCAACAGTTTCAAAAGCCTTACGTAATCAATCTGATATATCAATTGAAATGCAAAAAAAGATTAAAAGATTTGCGGATAAAGTAGGCTACAGACCTAATCTTTTAGCCAAATCTTTAATTAATAAAAGAAGTAATATTCTTGGGGTAATAATACCGGATCTGAGAATCTCTTTTTTTTCAGAAGCAACACGTGGAATTTATGAGGAAGCTACAAAAAACGGATATGAAACAATTTTATTAGTTCATGATGAAAATGCTGAAAATGAAAAAAGAAAATTGGAATTTTTAAGTGATATCAATGTTGACGGTATTTTATTAAATGCAGTTGATGAAACAACAAATCTGGATTTATACAAGAGACTTGACGCAGAAGGAATAAAGATTATTTGTTGGGACAGAAAACTTAAAGATTCAAATTTTAACTCCATTACAATTAATGATAAAAAAGCTTCTTTCGAATTGACAAACAAACTGATTGAAAACGGGAGAAGAAAAATAATGTTTATAGGTCCAAACACTGGAATACCTGTTGCACAAGATAGATTTGAAGGATATTTAATGGCTCTCAAGGAAAATAAAATCAGAGTAAGAAAAAATCTTATACTTGAGACTGAAAGAACATTCGAGAGTGCGCATAACACTTTATATACTGCTATACAAAGCGGTGCTGACCTTGACGCAATAGTATGTGTGGGTGGACTTATAGCTTATGGAGCGGGCAATGCTATTCTTGAATGTAAATTAAGAATTCCTGAAGATATTTTATTATGTGAGTTTGGAGATAATGATATAATTTCAAGGCTTGGTGTTCCATTTTACACTGTAAATCAAAATCCATATAAAATAGGACAGGAAGCTGTCAACTTTTTAATAAAATGTCTTAAGAATGGCACCAATTCTGCCAAGTCAATAAATATTGAAGTTGAGCATAAAATTTTATATCGAAGTACCGGTGTACAAAGGTAAAAAAAACTAAGCCTATCCAGAAAATAATAATTGAAGCCTATCTAAAACAAAAAGTATCATAAAACAATAAATTATTTCAGTTTAGTAAAATCGATTTCAATATGATTCAATCAAATCATAATAAGTCCAGCTTCTATAAAACAAATAAAAAAATGATAAACTTAAAAGTTTACACTTTAGTTATTTTCATAATTTTAAATACCACTATTTTTTCACAAATTTATGTTGCCCCTTATGGAAACGATTCAGATCCCGGAACAATTGATCAGCCTCTCGAATCAATTCAAAAAGCTCAAGAGTTAGTTAGCCCTGGCGATACTGTTTTTATTAGAGGTGGAACATATCAAATCCGTGAGGATCAAATTTCAAGAATAGTATCAAATCTTTTTGCCTGCATAAGTTATTTAGATAAGAGTGGAACTGAAGACCATACAATTAAGTATTGGGCATACCCGGGAGAAACACCAATTTTTGATTTCTCTAATGTAAAACCAGCAAACCAAAGAGTGGCGGGTATATATATAACAGGTAGTTATATTCATATTAAAGGATTGGAAATGACTGGTGTGCAGGTAACTATTACAACACATACAGAATCTTACTGTATTTATAGCCGGGGAAATCATAATATATTTGAACAAATTAGCATGCATGATAATGTTGGAACAGGGTTAAGACACTATAGGGGAGGTAATAATTTATTTTTGAATTGT
Source organism: Ignavibacteria bacterium GWC2_36_12 (assembly GCA_001802795.1). GTDB lineage: Bacteria > Bacteroidota > Ignavibacteria > Ignavibacteriales > Ignavibacteriaceae > RBG-16-34-14. The sequence continues at coordinate 6,312 of MGZZ01000024.1, forward strand.
GATTCTTATAGAAACTGGGACAATGTTTCCGAAGATAAACTTGGCAGTAATAATGATGGCTTCGGCTGTCATCCAGATCCCGGCAGTACAGGTAATATTTTTAGAGGTTGTCGTGCCTGGTTTAATAGTGATGATGGTTTTGATATTATCCGAGCAGATGAATCCGTTGTATTTGATAGTTGCTTGGCATTCTATAATGGCTATACAACTTCTTTTGATGAATTAGGTGATGGAAATGGATTTAAAGCTGGTGGATATGCACATGATAATGCCGATCAAATCCCCAATCCAGTTCCGAGACATACAGTTGAATTTTGTATAGCAGTTAGAAATAAAGCAAACGGTTTTGATTCAAACCATCATTTAGCAGGAAACAATTGGTACAACAATTCTGCTTATCGAAATGCAACTAATTTTAATATGGTTAATCGTGTAAGTCCAGACTCAGATGATATATGGGCAAATGGGTATGATCATGTCTTAAAAAATAATTTAAGTTATAATGCCAGAGGTTCTGAAACGGAATATATAGATACCGCACAAAATACACTATCACATAACTCTTTTGATTTGGGTATAAATATTACCGATGAAGATTTCGTTAGTCTTGATGAATCTCAATTAACCGCGCCAAGAAAACCCGACGGTAGTTTACCGGATATTGATTTTATGAAACCGGCACAAGGAAGTGATATAATTGATGCAGGTATAGATATTGGATTCGGATTTTTGGGGAATGCGCCCGAACTTGGTGCAATTGAAGTTAACTATCTAACCGATGTTCTGAATAATGAAGGAAGAATGCCTGAGAAAATATCATTATTCCATAATTACCCGAATCCTTTTAATCCTTTGACAGATATTATTTATGAAGTTCCTAATTCCGGCAATGTGGAAATAACTATTTATGATTCAATCGGTCGGAAAATAAAAACCCTTGTAAATGAAATGAAGAATAGTGGAACTTATGAGGTACGCTTTGATGGAAGCAATCTTACAAGCGGTGTATACTTTTACAGATTGCAAATGAATGGAAATTCAATTGTTAAGCAAATGCTGTTGCTGAAGTAAACTTTAATAAGGAAGTTAGATAGAAAATGAGAATCGCCTTTAAAATGAAATTACTTGATGGAAATGCAGAAGAATACAAAAAAAGACATAATCCAATTTGGTTAGAATTAAAAGAAGTTTTATTAAATCATGGAGTTATACGTTATTCCATTTTTTTAGATAAAGATACCAATGATTTATTTGGATATGCTGAAATTGAAGACCAGAAAAAATGGGAAGAAATTGCAAATACAGATGTATGCCGAAAATGGTGGGATTACATGGCTCCGCTCATGGAAGTTAATGCAGATAAAAGCCCGGTATCAATAGATTTAATGGAAGTCTTTCATATCGAAAAGAATAACTAATTAGCTTGACAATGATAAAATATATTAATATCTCTCTCAAGAGAAGGGAATTCTTTTTCTATAAATAATTTAAGAGGGTAGAGATATGAAAACAATCCTACCATTAGTTGTTTTACTAATCTTATTAGGTTGCAATGGAACGACTGACTATCAGGAAGAATATCAATCCAATATTGTGATTAGAGAAGATCTTACTGAAACGGAATTTAAAGAAGCTATTATTGGGCATTGGGAAAATCAATTCGAAGTATCCGGGAAAAAAAATGTTGAAACTCTTGATATTAGTCGTAAGGGAACTGCTAAAGTTGTTATCTCAAAAGGTGGTATTAAAGATGAATATTCGGGGAACTACCTTGTCAATTTACTAAGACCATATGAAAAAGGTACAGTAACTCTCGCTGAATTAATCATAAAAATTAATGATGAGAGTTTAGTACTATCAAATTTAAATTTTGGTTTTCACAATGCTTTCGGGGTTGATGAGGGTTATTTTTTAAGAATAGATGATGAGCCATATGGTGTAATGAAGAGAAAAAATTAAAAAATCTATTTCTAATTTTATCACTTGTTGTCAAACAACTCAATTTAAAAAATTTTCTTTTAAACATATCTGCTATGAGCTTATTTCTAAGTTGATAGCAGAATGATCAGACTGGTTTATATGAAAAAATATCTAATACTACTCATTTTAATAAGTATTCATGTACCGGTAACACCAGGACAAAATTTTAGTTTACCGCTTTGGGAAAAAAATATCCCGAATCAAAATGATAATAAAGTAGAAGAAGAAATTCAGATAACAGACAAATTAAGAATTATAGCGGTAGATGAGCCAATGATCGATGTTTATCTCCCGTCAAAAAGTTATGCAACCGGTGAAGCTGTAGTGATTTGCCCGGGGGGAGGTTATAAAATTTTAGCCTATAATCATGAAGGAACTGATGTAGCAAAGTGGCTAAACGTAAATGGTATTGCAGGAATTGTTTTAAAATATCGCTTACCATTTACACCAAATAATATCGAAGGTAGACTCTCACCGTTTTTAGATGCGCAAAGAGCAATAAGATTAACAAGATTTTATGCGAAAGAATGGGGAATTGATCCTGACAAAGTTGGAGTAATGGGATTTTCAGCCGGGGGACATGTTGCTTCAACTTTAGGTACTCACTATAAAGATGATTTTTTTATTAATGACAATATCGATTCGATAAATTGCCGTCCGGATTTTATGGTATTAATGTATCCTGTTATTACATTTAAAGAACCTTTCCTTCACTTGGGTTCAAGAACTTATTTATTAGGCGAAAATCCGGATACATCATTAATAAATTATTATTCCAACGAATTACATATAACAAAAGATACACCGCCAACATTTATAGTTCATGCTGAAGATGATTCCGGAGTACCAATTGAGAATAGCCTTATGTACTATAATAATTTAAAAAAGAACAAAGTTTTATGTGAGCTCCATACATTTGAAAAAGGCGGACACGGATTTGGACTTGCTATTGGAAAAGAAAGACTTGAACAGTGGAAAGAATTATGTTCAGGTTGGATAAAGAGTATTACAAATAAGTAATTGTTACATTCTACAAAACCAGCACTTTATAATAGTTTTAAATGAATAATGAAAATTAAGTATGCTCATATTAATGTTCTAGTCACTTTCCTGATATTTACCTTTAGTATCTCTGCTTTTGCTCAAATTCAGATGCCTTCATTTATCTCAGACAATATGGTTCTTCAACAAAAATTCGAAGCACCAATTTGGGGTTGGGCAGATCCGGGAGCTCATATTTCGATTATGCCTGGCTGGGGTAATACAAATTATCAAACCTCGGCAGATTATAAGGGAGATTGGTTAGTAAAGATTACAACACCATCTGCCGGAGGACCTTATTCACTAATTATTAATAAAGATACTTTAAAAAATATAATGATTGGCGAAGTCTGGGTTTGTTCCGGTCAATCGAATATGCAATGGGCATTAAATCAGAGTGAAAATGGAGATGAAGAAGTACAAAATGCGAATTATCCTGATATTAGATTATTTTACGCAGCAAGAGATAATGCAAGAATTCCGAATAAAGATATTTACGGTCAATGGGACGAATGTACACCTAAAGTAACAAGCTCATTTAGTGCAGTTGCATACTACTTTGGCAGAGAATTGTATAAAGAACTTCAGGTTCCTATTGGATTACTTCATTTTAGCTGGGGAGGATCAACAGTACAAGCATGGACAAATCCTGAAGTATTAAAAACAACTCCGGAAGGAAAATATTACCTGGAAAAATTTGAAGAAAAAATAAAGGATACACCACCTGGTGAACTTCCAAGAAATTACAGGGATCCGGGTGCAAATTTTTATGGGATGATAAAACCTTTAATCCCGTATGGGATAAGAGGTGTAATCTGGTATCAGGGAGAAAATAATGTTTTTGAACACCAGATGTACAGAAATTCATTTGAGACTATGGTAAAGAACTGGCGTGATGAATGGGGAGAAGGAGACTTTCCATTTTATTTTGTTCAGCTTGCCCCATACAACTATTCAGAAAAACTTGTCGGTGCAGCTTTGCGGGATGCTCAAAGAAAATCATTAGATATTCTAAGCACCGGTATGGTAGTTACACTTGATATTGGTAATCCTGATGATATACATCCCAAAAATAAAAAAGATGTTGGTAAAAGGTTATCATTTTGGGCACTAGCTAAAACTTACGGCAAAGAAAATATTGTTTATAGCGGACCAATTTATAAATCGATGAAAATTATCCAAAATAACAAAATTAGAATTAGATTTGATTATGTTGGTTCCGGACTTTATTGCAAAGGAGAAAAACTTACATCTTTTACAATTGCCGGAAATGATAAAGTATTTCATCCGGCAGATGCTGTAATAGACAATAACACTATTCTTGTTTCATCTGATGAAGTAAAAAATCCTGTAGCAGTTAGATTTGCATTTGGAAATACAGACGAACCGAATTTATTTAATCAAGAAGAACTTCCAGCATCTACTTTTAGAACCGATAACTGGGATATTATTACTGCTCCGAAAGAATAGAATCAGTTACATCTACTATTAATATTTCATTAAGGTTTAAAGGTGTATGATTTTTTCAAAAAATAATTAGTCGAGTACATATTTTATATTCAGCATAGCTTTCCTTTCTTATACCTTACATGAAAATAAATAAAAATGAAGATTATAACCTTGCTGTGCGATTAAATAGAAAATTTTGAAGTAAACGGATCCTAGTAAAAGACCCAAGGTAATATTAACTCTAAAAAAACTTGACATTACTTTAGAATTATGATAAGTTATTATCACGTTACTCAAACGTTTTCGTATAATGAAATAATTGGAAACCAATAAATAAAAATAAACTTCTTAAACTAATTTAATTTTTTACTCAAACCTTTTCGTAAGATTTAATAATTGTTCAAAGTATTCTCTTTTAGAATTTAAGTTTGTTGAAGATAGTCTAATTAAGTCATAAATAATTCTTAAACAAATATGGAATTAAAATTATGCAAAGAGTTTACAACTATTTTTACAAGTTAAAAACAATTTCCAAATCTACATTCTTTCTTTTGTTCGTTTTGGGATTTAATATTATTCATGCACAAGAGTCCGGCAAAATCGTAGGTACGGTTTTGGACAAAGGAACTGGGGACCCATTACCTGGAGCAAATGTTCTTTTGGAGGGAACAAGTTTGGGTGCAGCTACATCATCTGAGGGGGAATATACAATCCATCAAGTCGCTCCAGGAGATTATAATATGATAATTAAATATATAGGATATAATGAAAAGAAGATACCAATTACCGTAGTATCCGGAAGAACTTTGGAAGTTAACGTTGAGCTTGAATATGTTACCATAGAAGGTGAAGAAGTAACTATAACTGCTCAGGCTGAGGGACAGATTGAAGCCATTAACCGGCAATTATCATCCAACACAATCAAAAACGTAGTATCTTCCGACCGCATTCAGGAGATCCCTGATGTAAATGCTGCGGAATCGGTAGGTCGGTTACCGGGAATTTCAATAGTTAGAAGCGGTGGTGAAGGGCAAAAGGTCACAATTCGCGGACTTGCACCAAAATACAATGTAATGATGGTGAATGGCGTTAGGATAGAATCTACTGACCCTAATGATCGTAGTGTGGATCTGAATATGATTGCACCAAATATTCTTTCCGGTATTGAAGTTACAAAAGCATTGACCGCTGATATGGATGCCGATGCCGTTGGTGGAACTGTTAACCTTATAATAGATAAGGCAAGAGAAGGATTTTACAAAAATTTTTCCGTTCAGGGTGGCTATGGATCATTAGCAAATACTTATGGTAATTACAAGTTCTCAGGATTGCTTAGCAATCGGTTTTTTGATGACAAATTAGGCGTTCAGCTTTCAGGTTTCGTGGACAAATTCGATAGAAGCTCTGACGATTTAACTGCTGCATATGTAACAGATGAAGAAGCTGTAAAAGTTAACGGATTAATTCCAACATATCTGGATAATGTTACCATAAGTGATAAAGTTACAGATAGAAAGAGAGCCGGCGGCGGCCTGGTTTTGGATTACCAATTTTCAAATGGATCACTGATAATGAATAATTTTATAAGTAACATTAATGAACATCAAATAGAGCAGTATAATTATTTTACTACAGGGTATGATTGGAGAGGTTATGCAATTGACAAGGAATTTACTAATACGGTAATCAGTAATGCCCTTCAGGGTGAATTTGAATTTTTTAACATTAGCATGGATTTTTCACTTTCCAGTTCAATTTCAAAGCAACACAATCCCGGCGACCTAAGGATGGATATACGAACGAGGTCAGGCGGTACACAGGGACTGTCAAGTTCAGTTCCTGATCTGAAAAGATTGTCCCCAAGAGTATTCCTAAATTCTGTTACCGTTTTGACTCAAGATAAAATTTCAACCGGCACATCCACTCTTACGCGGGATGTTGATGAAACTGCTCAATCGGCTGTACTCAATTTTAAATTACCTTTTACCTTTTCTGATTTTCTTTCAGGTAACCTGAAGCTTGGTGGTAAATATGTACGCAATACAAGAGACAATGATGAAACCCTATATGCAATTGATACGGACAGAGGAGGGCTTGCAGTAGGTTTTAATCCTCTTTTGAGGGATTCTATATGGACTGACCTTGGTATTTCTACACAGGATAACGGATTATTAGCTGGTTTATTTGCAGATCCGGATTATGATGTAGGCAATTTTCTTTCAGGTAAAGAGGGAGTTAGTGGTGATATTTTCTACAACCCGGTTTCAATTTGGAAAATGCATCATATGGAGGAATTGGCCAAGCAATATGGCTATTATCTTCCGCAGCCACTAGAATCAACCCAATATGATTATAATTATACCCGGAATTACGGAGCTTTTTATATTATGTCGGAATTGAAATTGGGTAATTATGTTACTTTATTTCCGGGAATAAGATACGAAAAATTTAGTTTCGATTATACTGCGGATTCTACAGTTGAATTTGCTCGACTAACAACACCGGGTGAGAATTATTATAGAACCAGAACAGTACATTGGGATTCCACAAAAGGAGAAAACTGGTTTCCTCAAATACAATTGCGTATTAAGCCGACTGACTGGTTAGATGTACGGTTGGCAGGTACTAAAAGTATAATTTATCCCGATTACCGTGCTGTTTCTCCATATCTGTTTGCTGATACATATGCCGATCCGGTATTACGCTTAGGTAATCCATATATAAAGCCTGCATTAGCTCAAAATTATGATATTTATGCTTCTGTATATGAAAATAAAATCGGGTTATTCACGGCAGGATTCTTTTATAAAGAAATAGATAATTTAATTGTTCCTATTGAATATAAAACTAAAGACGTTTCATTAATCCATAACAGGTTTCCATTACCTCAAACGGGAGCTGACACACATATTTATACCTGGACTAATTTAGATGCAACCTCTTATGTAAGGGGTATTGAATTAGACTGGCAGACCCACTTTTGGTACCTGCCGTCGTTCTTGAGTGGACTCGTCTTTAATATTAATTATACACACATCAATTCTGAAACGCGTTATCCATATTACTTCACAAGGAGATCAGGCAATCCTCCATTTTTTACATTTAAGAATGTAGATACAACCCGAAGCGGCAGGTTGATCGATCAACCAAATGATATCCTGAACGTGACATTGGGTTATGATTTTGGCGGATTTTCAGCACGATTATCATTTTTATACCAGGACAATGTTCTTAGAGTAGCAAATTCAACTTATGAGGAACTTGATTCATATACAGACGCCTATTACAGATGGGATTTTACAGCTTACCAGAAACTTCCCTGGCTCGAAGGACTTCAGATATATTTGAATTTAAACAATATTAGCGACAGATCGGACCGTCGATTTGCGAGTGTTTTGAAAAAATTGTCTTTGGTGGAATATTATGGAGCAACGGCAGATTTAGGAATCCGTTATTCATATTAACTATATATATTTTTCATCCAAACCTGAAGATACAGGAGGTGATATATGATATAAAATTAACACTAATAAAGAGATCAATTTTATAATTAACTAAATCTAACACACATAAGGAGGATATAATGAGAAAGTTAATACTACTGTTGGGGTTTTTCGTGGTAGTAGCTTCATCTGTGCCAGCCCAGGAATTGACTCTTGATAATACGCAGCCTGTCAATACGCAAATTCAGGCTGACACACTTTCAGATGGTTCACAGGCGCATTCAGTTTATAAAGTAGAGAGCGGTACTTACTACTATTTTGACGGAACTTTGGATACTGATTTTGACTTGGTAATAGAAGGTCCTGATAATGGCTGGATCCTGCATGATGCCAATCCGCCTGTATTTTTCCAAACACCGGCACTGGATGGCACAAATGCTGGTAGAGATATGATTACTTTGAATGCAGGTGGAAGTGTAGTACTAAAAAATATCCTGCTAACGGGACTTTTTCCAAATGATGCAAATATCTCATCTTTTGTACGCAATTTTGCCGGTTATAAAATTGTGTGGGATAATTGTGTATTCACTGACCACAGAGATCACGCCACCAGAAGTACGGGAGCAACTGACACAATTAGCATGACCAACTGTGTTTTTATAAATATGGATCGAAGAGGCAGTTCACCCTTTGGAGGTATGCCCTTCCGTTTGGACGCTGCCTGTACACAGCTAACGTTCGAAAATAATACTTTTTTTAATGGAGCCAGAGAGTTTGGTAATGGCGGTAACTTTTTTACTTCAAAAATGACCGAGATACATAATACCATTCTTAATCAGCAGGTAAACGGCCATGAAATTCATTGGTATGAAGGGCTACAGGCAAACAATATTTATTATAACTGGAGCTGGAGAGGACGTAATTTAAAAACTAACGGCTATGAAGCACCTTTTACAACATTTGAAACTTTTTCTGCCGTAAGTGAAAAACTTGATTCTATTGCACTTTACGAAGGAATAAACCTATTTTACCTCGATCCTGCTTTCCCGGATTATTGGAACAATATACTTAACCCTAGATTTTTGAATGATTCTGATAAAGTAATTCAATGTTATTTATGGAATCTCGATGTTGATTCAACTATTAATGCGGATAATAACTTTACAATTGGTAAAAACTATTGGCAATTTGATCCCGGGTTTACTAGTAATCCGAGTCAAATCGATAGTATGCTGGGATGGGATTTGGCTAATTGGGATACAAATGTTACTTATTACCCTGATTGGCGTATTACGCCACCTGTAACGTGGAATCAGGATGGCACACCTAATTTTAACTGGCCGCCACCATTTGATTTAACCTATTCAAATACATATCTGCAAACAGCAGGTACTGATGGGTTGCCGCTTGGTGACTTGAACTGGTACCCGAGTGCCAAAGCTACATACTTGGCTAACAGGGATCAGTATATTGCGGCATTACGGGATTCAATGACAAATGCAACATGGCTTTATATTCCGGGTGATAGTGCATCGGCAATAGTTACACCGGATATGGTTGATGTTGAATACGAAAGTTCAAATGTTCCTGCTAATTTTTACTTAAGCAATAACTATCCAAATCCTTTCAATCCAAGTACAAAAATTGAATTCGGATTGCCTGAACAATCAGAAGTTACTCTAAGTGTATTTAATATCTTAGGTCAAAAAGTATTTGAATTAACAGAGAAAAGTTTGGCAGCGGGAATACACTCGTATAATTTCAATGCTTCACAGTTAAGTAGTGGAATTTATGTTTATAGAGTACATGCGACTAGTGCTGACGGAAAGAATTTTGTTGAATCTAAAAAAATGATGTTACTAAAGTAGTGTGACTTTAGAATGATTTAATGAGTTTCTTCAAACTTGTTTTGGAGAAACTCATATTTTAAAATTATTTTATCTTATCCTTTTCTCCATCTTTTTTATAGCTAAATAATATAGTTATAAATTCAATTGAATTGCTACAATTAAAGCAGATCAAATTCAATTCCTAATTATTCCAAAATAAATTACTATTCCAATTTAAATTGTGAGAATAATACTGAATAGTTACCGGATTGTAAAATCAAAATGGTTAAACTTTACCATACTTTTAACCTTAACATTTTCCTTTTCTTCCTGCTCAATTAAACAACAAAGTAATTATAAAGCCGAATGGCCATCTGTCAGTAACATAACACAACCATGGACAAGATTGTGGTGGCATGGAAGTGCTGTGAATAAAAAAGATCTTACTGCAAACCTGGAAGAGATTAAAAATGCTGGTTTTGGTGGAGTTGAAGTTACTTCTATTTATGGGACAAAAAGTTATGAGAAGGAAGATATAAGTTTCCTATCTCCCGAATGGATGGATGTTATTAACTTTACTTTACTTGAGGGACAACGATTAGATTTGGGAATTGATTTAGCTAATGCTTCCGGTTGGCCTTTTGGAGGTAAATGGATTTCTGCTGATGATGCATGTAAAAATGTAAGGTATAAAATTTATAAACTAAAAGAAGGCGAAAGACTAAAAGAAAAAATAGAATTTATTGAAGAACCATTAGTAAGGGCTGTCGGTCATAAAGTTAATATATCAGAAGTAAAATTTCCAATAAGCAGTAATACTAATTTGCAAGAGCTTGCGTTAGACCAAGTACGTTTTGAAAAGAAATTACCTCTTCAAATACTTATTGCATATAATGAAAATGGAGAAAAAATTGATCTTACAAATAAAGTAAAAAAGAATGGAACATTAGACTGGATTGCACCTGATGGAAATTGGAAACTTTACGCCGTTTTTCAAGGCTGGCATGGTAAAATGGTGGAACGTGCAAGTAAAGGTGGAGAAGGTAATGTAATTGATCATTTCTCTGAAAATGCAGTAAAACAATATTTGGAATTTTTTGATAAAAATGCTGAAGATATTCGACTAAAAGACATAAGGGCTTTTTTTAATGATTCATATGAAGTTGATGATGCACAGGGAGAAGCAGATTGGACTCCATTATTTTTTAAAGAATTTGAGAAATACAGAGGTTATGACCTAAAAAATTATTTGCCTGCATTATTTGGAAATGATTCTGAAGAGATCAACGAAAAAGTTCTATGCGATTATAGAGAAACTATTTCTGATTTACTCCTTGACCGGTTTACTAAAATATGGAAACAATGGTCCAGTAAATATAATGCAGTTGTTCGTAATCAGGCTCATGGATCACCTGCGAATATACTTGATTTATATGCTGCAAGTGATATTCCTGAAACCGAAGGAGTCTCAGTTTTACTTATAAAAATGGCAACCTCTGCAGGACATGTTTCAGGTAAATCATTAATATCAGCAGAGGCAGCAACATGGCTAAATGAACATTTTCTTTCAACTCTCTCAGAAGTTAAAAAAAATTTAGATCGGTATTTTGCAAATGGTGTTAATCATCTTGTATATCATGGCACACCTTATTCGCCAGGTTCTGAAGAATGGCCGGGATGGATGTTCTACGCTTCCGTTCATTTTGCACCTACAAATACATGGTGGGAAGATCTTAAAACAATCAATTCGTATGTAACAAAGTGTCAATCGTTTTTACAAAGTTCTAAACCTGCAAATGATATTCTATTGTACTTCCCGATTTACGATGCGTGGTCGGAAAGAGGTAAGAGCATGCTCAAGCATTTTGGAACGCAAAATGAAGAACTGACAAAAGATATTAGTGAAATGTTATTGGCTAACGGCTATACCTTTGACTATATCTCTGATAAACAAATCAAACAATTAACAGTTGAAGACAAAAAAATTCTTTCGGATAATTCTGAATACAAAACTATAATCATTCCCAACTGTGATTATATTCCTTTAACAACAATTCAAAAAGTAATCAACCTGGCACAGGAAGGTGCAACTGTTATTTTACAAAATGATTTTCCTAAAGAGATACCAGGATTAAATGATCTAAACTATAGGCAGGAAGCTTATCAGCAGATTAAAAATGAAATAAAATTCAACTCCCAAAATGGATATGAAAGTAGTCAGGTAGGGAAGGGGAGATTAATTAAGGGAAATAACTTAGGGATAATTTTAGATGATATCGAAGTTTTACCTGAGTCAATGGCAAAAAACGGGCTTTGGTTTAACAGGGTTAATCGTGAAGAAGGTATTTGTTACTTTATTAGTAATTGGGGTGATAAAGATATAGATCAGTGGATTCAGGTTTGTTCAAATGGGAAAGAAGCAGTTTGGTTTAATCCGATGAATAAACAAATTGGAAAATCTGAAATAAGAAATTTAAGTGAGGATCATGCTGAAGTTTATCTAAAATTAGGTATTGGTGAAACCCTGATTTTACAATGGTACCCAACAAAGCAAAATGTCGCAGATTATAAATTTTATGAAAAGACAAATGATGTGATGAATCTGGATAGCGAATGGAATATCAATTTTATTAAAGGTGGACCAACACTGCCGAATTCATATACTAGCAAAAAGTTAGAATCCTGGACAGAGCATTCAAATGAGTTGAAATGGTTCTCCGGTACAGCTAGTTATAAAACAACTTTTGAAAAACCTGGCTTTAAAACAACGGCTTATATGCTTGATCTTGGTAAAGTTTGTGAATCGGCAGATATTTATTTAAATGGTGAAAAACTTGCAACTTTAGTTGGGCCGGAATTTCAACTCACAATTGAAGACTATAAACTGCAGAATACAAACGATCTTGAAATACACGTAACAAACTTAATGGCAAACCGAATCATAGATATGGATAAAAAAGGAATTAATTATAAAAAATTCTATAACATAAATTTCGCTGCTCGCGATAGAAAAAATTTAGATGAAAATGGATTATTTACTGCGAAGAATTGGAAACCACTTGAATCCGGTTTAATTGGTACGGTTAAATTAATAGGACTAAGCTCTAAAAAATAAATTTATGTTATACCATAAAATGATTAAAAAATTTCTGATAGGAAAAACCTAAAAAGTATTTAACATATTCAATGATCCGCTTTCTTATTACCAGCTCAATATTTTCGATATTGTTCATTAGCTATGCACAGGAAATTGACAAAACCGGTAAAATAGCTTCCAAGCCTTTATTTCGTGATCCGATTTATGACGGTGCAGCCGATCCCGTAGTTATCTGGAATCAAAAAGAAAAAAAGTGGTTTATGTTTTACACTAATCGCCGGGCAAATGTTATAGGTCTTGATGGCGTAACCTGGGTGCATGGAACGCGCATCGGTATTGCCGAATCTTCAGATGGCGGAGCTAACTGGCAGTACCGGGATACATGTAATATTCCATCTCCATACGCTGAAACCCAGTGGGCTCCGGAAGTTATCGAACATCAGGGAACTTACCATATGTATCTCTCATACGTTCCCGGCATATTTAAAGACTGGAATCATCCGCGGGACATTATTCACCTAACCAGTAAAAACTTAATTGATTGGAAATATGAGTCCACACTTAACCTTGCCTCGAATAAAGTTATAGATGCTTGTGTATTTCAATTACCCGGGGGAAAATGGCGTATGTGGTATAACAACGAAGCAGACGATAAATCAATTTACTTTGCAGACAGTGAAGATCTGTACCATTGGGAAAACAAAGGCAAAGCTATCGAAGATCAAAAGGGTGAAGGACCAAAAGTTTTTCAATGGAAAGATAAATACTGGATGTTAACGGATGTATGGGACGGATTGGCAGTATATGAATCTGAAGATTTAATTTCATGGAAAAGGATCCCTGGAAATTTTCTGAAAGAAGCTGGAACGGGTAATGACGATAATGTCAAAGGAGGTCATCCTGATGTCGTTGTAAATAATGGCAAGGCATATCTTTTCTATTTTACTCATCCGGGACGAGTTGATTCCATAGAAGAAAACTTATATGAAAAACGCCGCAGTTCTATTCAGGTTGTCGAGTTGGAGTATAAGGATGGTCGGATTACCTGTGCTCGTAATAGAGCAACATATATTGATCTTCAACCGCCCATTTAGGAAAAGTCATGGTTGAAATAAGTAATTAAAAATATTTATATATAGGTGTTAGGTAACTTCTTTTGTTATTCTGAGTTTTTGGTAAACTCTATATCTTTATTTATAAAAGCATGATATTCGATAGCATGTCAATTTTTTGTTATGTTGATCGTAAGCCTCTTTCTTGGTAAGAGAGAGGTTGGAGTGAGTTCGGTACAGGTAGCATTACAAATGGAGATGTTTGCAATTCTATCGCAAACTGAACTCACCCTGTAATCCCTCTCTTGCGCGAGAGGGATATGTTAGCATACATTACTTAACCTTAAACTGCTATCTAATTATATTGTCATTCCTAAGTCCGCCGCCCCGGATTAGACTTAGACATCTTAATAAAAAATCGACGATAATATCCCGCATTGAGGGATAATAAAGAATTGTAGTACTGCGACATTCTTCTACAGAATTTTAAAAATGAAAAAGATCATCATCTTTTTTATACTTTTAGTTTTTACAGGCTCTGCTAACGGACAATTAAATAAGTTAGTAGTGGATGTAAGCAATTCAAAAGCTAAAATTCAACCGACTATGTATGGGATATTTTTTGAAGATATCAATTTTGCCGCAGACGGTGGATTGTATGCAGAGATGATAAAGAACCGTGGATTTGAATTTGAAGAGCCTATGATGGGTTGGCTGCAGCCTAACAGTAACAGGTTTTCATTGAATGCAAATTCGGGAGTTGCAGAAATTATTAAAGAACAAGATAGCAGCTCCAATCGAAATATTTGCCGCATTACAATTAATAATGACACGGGATACATCCTCCTGAACGAGGGATTCCGGGGAATGGGTATTAAAAAGAATGCCCGTTACCAATTATCCCTGCTTGCAGCTAAACAATCAGGCGATATTCAAAAAATAAATTTTTCATTCGTTAACAATGATGAAAAAATAATGGGTATAACCAGTATAATGCCTGATGGACAGGGTTGGACTACTTATACAACGGAGCTTACAGCAACAGATACTGAAGCAAAAGCCAGGCTAAAAATTACATTTGAAGGAACAGGAGTAATTGATCTGGATATGATCTCGCTGTTCTCGGAAGATACATGGAAGGGACGAAAAAACGGTTTGAGAAAGGACTTAGTACAATTGCTTTATGATTTGAAGCCCGGGTTTCTTCGTTTTCCCGGCGGATGCATTGTTGAAGGCAGGACGCTTGCTAAGCGTTATCAATGGAAAAAAACTGTAGGACCTGTTGATGAAAGAACCGTTTTAGTTAACCGGTGGAATACAGAGTTCAGGCATCGTCCAACACCTGATTATTTTCAAAGTTTTGGCTTGGGCTTTTTTGAATATTTTCAACTTGCCGAAGATATAGGAGCCGAACCGCTGCCCATATTAAACTGCGGGATGGCATGTCAGTTCAACACAGGTGAATTGGTACCCCTGGAACAACTTGATCCGTATGTTCAGGATGCGCTTGATTTGATTGAGTTTGCAAACGGTTCCGTAAGCTCGCCCTGGGGAAAAGTGCGCAGCGATATGGGACATCCCAAACCATTTAATATGAAATATATAGGAATAGGAAATGAACAGTGGGGGCAACAATACATTGAACGCTATAAAATTTTTGAAAAAGCTCTCAGAGAAAAATACCCCGATATAATTATTGTTTCTGCTTTAGGACCTTTTCCTGATGGCGAACTTTTCGATTACGCAATGGACGAAATGAAAAGATTAAATGCCGAAATAGTTGATGAGCACTATTACAAACCGCCGCAATGGTTCAGAGAAAACTCGACACGTTATGATTCGTATGACCGCAATGGTCCCAAAATATTTGCGGGCGAATATGCTGCCCAAAGTGTCGCAATCGCAAGTCCGGACAATAAAAATAATTGGGAATGTGCTCTTTCCGAAGCTGCTTTTATGACGGGTTTGGAAAGAAATGCCGACTTAGTGGTTATGACATCCTATGCACCTCTATTTGCTCACGCCGACGCATGGCAATGGACACCGGATTTGATTTGGTTCAATAATTTATCTTCATACGGAACCGCTAATTATTATGTTCAAAAAATGTATTCGACTCACCGGGGTACGGATCTACTGTCTATTTCTTTTGAAGACGGGAAAGCAGTTACCGGTCAAAACGGACTTTACTCATCTGCAGTAAAAGATTCCGATTCAGGAGAATTGTTTATCAAACTTGTAAACACTTCAGATAAATTGCAGCAGGTATTTATAGAATTAAAAAACAAAAAACTTGCCGACAAAGCTGATGTATTAACATTAACTTCAGACAATTTATCGGATGTAAACTCATTCGATAATCCTGATAAAATTAGTCCAACGGAGAGTCAAATAGAAGTAGAAAATAATCATATTAAAACTGGGATTGATCCATATACTTTTTTGATATTAAAGATAGGGTTAAAGCAGTAGTGTCTCAGTTTCAATTTCTTATGCAAACAATTTTGTATTTCATTGCAAAAACAAATTGCTAATAACAATATAATTAGATAGCAGCTTTACGGTTAAGTAATGTATACTTGTATATCCCTCTCGTGCAAGAGAGGGATTACAGGGTGAGTTCGGGATGCGATAGAATATTACAAACATCAGTTATTACACTCTATTTGCAATGCTACCTCAACCGAACTCACTCCAACCTCTCTCTTGGCAAGAGAGAGGCTTTTAATCAACGTAACAAAAGATTTACATGCTACCGAATGTTATCTTTTTATAAAGAATGCCTTTATTGAAAATTCGCAATGACTAAATAAATTGGAACAGAGACAATCCATTAAAACAATAAGTAAAAGTAAATAATGATATATAAAAAACTCTTAACTGCTGTAATAATTGCGTTAAACATTTCGCCGGTTTTTTCTCAAAACTGGAAACCAGTATTTAAAGAGAATATACCTTTAGATTCTATTCGTCTTAGCGACCCATGTATTTTAGCAGATAAAAATACTTCCACTTATTATATGACGGGTACGGGCGGATGGTTATGGAAAAGCAAAGACCTGAGGAAGTGGACTGGTCCTTACAACGTAACAGAGACCGATCCCAACTCGTGGATGGGAGAGAATCCCATGATTTGGGCGGCGGAATTGCATTATTACAAGGGTAAGTATTACTATTTTGCCACCTTCACGAACAGGAGCGTGAATATTGATACCGTAAAAGGGAATATAATTGAACGTCGTGCCAGTCATGTATTGGTTAGTAATAAACCAGACGGACCTTATATCCCAATGGAAGACTCTGTTTATCTGCCCCCGGACAAACCAACCCTTGACGGCACATTCTGGATTGATAAAGATGGAAAACCTTATATGGTATATTGTTATGAATGGCTTCAAAACTGGAATGGAACCATTGAAAAGATAGAATTGAAACCCGACTTAAGCGGTACTATAGGTGAAGGGCAAGTGCTCTTTCGTGCTAGTGACTCACCGTGGAGCAAGGAACTGACTGAAGACGGGAATATTATTTTCAACAAAGTAACCGATGGTCCGTGGTTATTCCTTACACAAACCGGGAAATTAGGAATGCTATGGACGAGCTGGGTATTTAGCGATTATACACAGGGTGTAGCTTACTCTGAAAGCGATACATTAGACGGTCCCTGGGTGCAGGAAAAAGAGCCGATTATTCCACCAAATTACGGGCACGGTATGTTATTCCGTACTTTTGAAGGGAAACTCTTAATGTCTGTTCACAGCCATAAGAAAATCAACGGGCGAACTATTCGCATTCCCCACCTTTTTGAAGTGGACGATTCCGGGGATAGAATAGTTTTGGGTATGCAATATTAATTTACTATCAGGCTAATGAGAGAGACTTTAAAATATATAGGACAGATACTTATGAAAAGAAAAAAACTGCAACTTCTTTTTCAATATGAAAAAAGAAATCGGCTGATTACTTTGGGATGGATATTGATCATATTCAGCATTATACAGAATTCAATTATTGCCCGGAACACCGATCCAATTTTTACGATTGTCAGCAAAAATCACAGTGTTCCGATTCTCTATGATCAGAATGATGCTGATGTCGTCGGCATATGTGCAAAAGCTCTGGCAGATGATATTGAACTTATGACAAATATTTCGCCGTCACTTGTAACAAATCTGCAGGCAGATATAGATGCAGCCATTATTGCAGGAACCGTGGGGAAATCGAAACCGATCGATACAATGATTAAGGCAGGAAAACTCTCGGTGAATGTCATCGATGGAAAGTGGGAGAGTTTTCTCATACAGGTTGTGGAAAATCCTCTTGCCGGTATCAACGGAGCACTTGTCATTTGTGGTAGTGATCCTCGAGGAACTGCGTTTGGGATTTTCGAGCTATCAAAGCGTCTGGGCGTATCGCCGTGGGTGTACTGGGCGAACGTTGTTCCCGCTAAACGAAAAAATCTTAATGTGGCAATTGATAAAATAGTCATGGGTCCGCCGTCAGTGAAATATCGCGGTATTTTTCTTAATGATGAAGACTGGGGTTTGCAGCCCTGGGCAGCCCGCAATATAGATACATTTATCAGAGATATTGGACCCCGTACTTATGCCCGCATATTCGAACTCATGTTGAGACTTAAAGCGAATTACATTTGGCCTGCGATGCATCCGTGTACGAAGGCTTTTTTTTATTATGAAGAAAATCCGAAAATCGCAAAACAATATAGCATCGTGCTCGGTTCCAGTCACGCTGAACCTATGCTTCGCAATAATGTCGATGAGTGGAAAAATAATTTCATGCAAGAATATGGCAAGCAGCCTGGTCCCTGGCGTTATGACACGAATGAAAAAGAGATTAAAAGATACTGGGAAGACCGGGTACTACAGGTTGATGTCCAAAACATAGAAGCTGTCTTTACTATCGGGATGCGCGGTATTCATGATAGCGGTATGCCGGGTCCGGAAACAATTGAAGGCAAGGTTGATCTATTGAACAAGATAATTGAGGATCAGAGAAATCTTCTTTCTGTACAAATGGAGAAGGATGCAGCCCACATTCCTCAAATTTTCTGTCCATACAAAGAGGTACTTGATATATTTAATGCCGGAGCGAAGATGCCTGATGATGTAACAATTGTTTGGGCGGATGATAATCACGGATATATCCGCAAACTTTCTACGCTGCAAGAACAGCAGCGAAGCGGCGGAAGCGGAGTTTACTATCATTTATCTTATTGGGGTGCACCTGAAGATTATCTCTGGTTATGTTCAACATCTCCATCTTTGATTTCGTACGAAATGAGTAAAGCATATGCAAATGGTGCGGACCGGTTATGGGTTTTTAATGTCGGCGATATTAAACCTGCAGAAATGGAAATCGAATTCGCTATGGACTTAGCCTGGAACGTTAATACCTGTCAGCCGGAGAATGCCGAAGATTATTTAGAAGAATGGGCGGCAAGGACTTTCGGTAAAGATTATGCTAAAGAAATTGCTGAAATCAAAACTGTTTATTACAGGTTGGCGGCTTCAGGTAAACCGGAACATATAGATAAAATAGAATTTTCCGATATAGAAATTAATGCGCGTTTAACAGCGTATCAGGACATTGTTCGAAAGGCTGAAGATTTAAAGAACCGTATCCCTGAGTATCTCCAAGATGCATACTTTCAATTAATTCTTTATCCTGTTCTTGGAGCAGCATACATGAATGAAAAACACTTCTACGCTCAAATGGGAGAAACCGTTAAATCGAAGAAGGCTTACGATGAAATAAGGAAACTGACAGAGATTTATAATGAAGAAATCGCTGGTGGTAAATGGAATGGTATAATGGACATGAGTCCGCGCAACCGTCCGGTCTTCGGAAAACCTGAGATAAAAGATAAAAATTCAAAATCAGTTTCAGGCGACAAACTGTTAAAACTGGTAAGAACAATTCGTGTTAGTGAATTAACTTTTGATAGTACAAAACTGCACCTCATTCCAGGATTGGGAGTGGACGGTGTAAGCCTTTCATGGACTAAGTTTGACAATCACGGTTATAGTGAAGAAATAGACGGCGCTCCCTCTGCTTCAATTAAACTTGAACTGCCCGAAGGCAGGCGAATTATCGAACTGATCTGTGTTCCCACGCATGCCGTCTATGAGGGGTGTACGCTTAGAACTGCGATCAGTGTTGGAGAAAATTCTCCCCATATTGTGGATGTTAACGCGCCTTCAAAAACTGAAGCATGGAGTAAAAATGTTATCCGGGGCTATTCATCGACAAAAACTGAATTCATTTTGAAAGAGAAAGGCATGGTAGACTTGCAACTGTCACTCCTTGATCCAGGCTTAGCGATCAGCAAAATTCTTATTTATTAAAATCATGAATCAACAATTCAGATACAAATGATATCATGAATTTAATTATTTGGTAATCTCCCAAAATATAAATATGAAATCTAAAAGAATCCTAAAATCAATAGCAGCTTTTTCATTATTATCTATTTTGCTAGTTGTAAACTGCACACAATCAATAAATAAAAATACAATCTCTTTAAAAGGTAAATGGCGATTTCAAACCGATCCGGAAGATATCGGGATCAAAATGAACTGGTTTCAATCAAAATTGACGGATGCTATAAATTTGCCCGGCTCAATGAGGGATAATGACAAAGGAGACGAGGTTACCCTTATTACAAAATGGACAGGCAGTATTTATGACAGTTCCTGGTATTTCCGCAAGGATATGGCAAAGTACAGGCAACAGGATAATCTAAAGTTTCCATTCTGGCTGACACCAAATAGACACTATGTTGGAGTCGCTTGGTATCAGCGGGAAGTCGAGACTCCTGCTCAATGGGAAGGACGAAAAATTGAATTGTTCTTAGAACGCCCCCACTGGGAGACAACATTGTGGGTGGATAGTATTAAAATTGGAATGCAAAATAGTCTTTCGACACCTCATCATTATGATTTATCAAAAGTATTAACGCCCGGTCACCATATCATTTCTGTCAGAGTAGATAATTGTATTAAAGAAATTAATGTTGGTCCGGATTCGCATAGTATCACAGATCAGACGCAAGGGAACTGGAATGGGATAGTAGGTAATATTTATCTTAAATCTACTTCACCTGTTTTCTTCGATGACATCAAACTTTTCACCGATATTGAAAAAAAATCCGTTAAAACAATTATTTCTCTTAATAATATTACTGGAAAAGATGTATCAGCAAAAATAAAGCTCAGCGCAAAGTCATTTAATTCAAAAACTATTCATACCGTAGAACCTTTCGTTAAGGAAGCAAATGTAACAAAAGGGAAATCACATATTGAAATTATTTATCCTATGGGTGAAAACGTTCAATTGTGGGATGAATTCAATCCGGCACTTTACGAAATGACCGCTGTTTTATCCGATGAATTTGGGAATATTGATAAACAGGAAATGCTATTCGGGATGCGTTCATTTTCAATAAATGGAACCCGCTTTGAAATAAATAATCGTCCGGTATTTTTAAGGGGAACTGTTGAGAATTGTGTTTTTCCCAAAACAGGTTATCCGCCTGCAGATGTTGCTTCGTGGGAACGGGTATTCACCATTTGTAAAAATTATGGCTTAAACCACATGCGCTTCCATTCATGGTGTCCTCCCGAAGCTGCATTTCATGCTGCGGATAAATTAGGATTTTATTTACAGGTTGAAGGTCCTAGCTGGGCAAATCATGGTGTAACTTTGGGAGACAGTTTACCCATCGATCAATATATTTATGATGAAACCAATAGTATTGAAAATGCCTACGGTAACCATCCTTCATTTTGTATGTTGGCTTATGGCAACGAACCGGCAGGGCGAAATCAGGTGGAATACCTTGGAAAATTTGTTACATATTGGAAGGAAAAGGACAACCGCAGAGTTTATACGAGCGCCTCAATTGGCAGAAGCTGGCCCTTAGTGCCCGAGAGTGAATTCATCGTTCGATCAGAACCCCGTGGGCTTCCATGGAACAAGCAGCCTCAAAGTATGTTCGATTATTTTGAACGGATAGAAAAATACACCGTACCATATGTTGTACACGAAATGGGGCAGTATTGTGCTTTCCCGAATTTCAAAGAAATTAAAAAGTACACCGGTGTTTACAAGGCTAAGAATTTTGAATTGTTTCAGGAAGAGTTGGCAAAAAATCATATGGGAGATCAGGCTGAAGATTTTCTAATGGCATCGGGGAAATTGCAGGTCTTATGCTACAAATCTGAAATTGAGGCTGCTTTGCGTACACCCAACCTGGCAGGCATACAGTTACTCAGTCTCAACGATTATTCAGGACAGGGAACGGCGCTGGTTGGTGTTCTGGACGCATTTTGGGATGCTAAAGAATATATTTCAGCAAAAGAATTCAAACAATTTTTGGGGGCAACTGTACCGTTAGCACGAATACCAAAATTTGTTTTTCGAAACGATGAGACACTTCATGCCGAATTCGAGGTTGCTCATTTTGGCAGTCATCCGCTTAATAACATCACTGCACAATGGAAGGTAACTGATTCTAAAAGAGCAATTATCGCACAAGGTCTCCTAGATAAACGGGATATTCCCATTGATAATTGTATATCTCTGGGTGCGATCAATTTACCGCTCTCACAAATTACCAACGCTGAAAAATTGAATTTAGAACTTAATGTTGGCAATCATGTTAATAATTGGAATTTCTGGGTCTATCCCGATAAACTTCCAATCGATAACAATAATGATATTTATTTTACTAATAAGTTCGATGAAAAAACTAAATCCATTCTTAAAAATGGAGGAAAGGTTTTTTTAAACGCTGCAGGTATTGTTGAAAATGGCAAAGATGTGATTCAGTATTTTAGACCTGTATTCTGGAATACATCATGGTTTAAAATGCGCCCACCGCATACAACGGGAATTTTATGTGATCCTGAACATCCGGCTTTTGCATATTTTCCAACTGCATTTCATAGCAATATGCAATGGTGGGAAATTCTCGACCGTCAACAAGTGATGAATATTGATCAGTTCCCTCTGGAATTCAGACCAATTGTGCAGCCAATTGATACATGGTTTTTAAATCGCCGTTTAGCTTTATTGTTTGAAGCGCAAGTTGGAAATGGAAAGCTCGTAGTTTGCAGCGCCGACCTTCAAAGCAATCTCAATGAACGACCCGCAGCAAGACAATTATTTTTTAGTATAACAAAATACATGTTGTCAGATAAGTTCAATCCTAAGTTCAAAGTTGAATACTCAATAATTAAAGAACTCTTTGAAAAGAAAAAACGCGAGAATATAGATTTTCATACAAAACAAAGTACAGATGACTTAAAACCCAAATTAAAATGATTATTGCATGCCAGAATAACATAGACAGGAAAAAAAATTTATGAAGAGAGAAACAACACATGATTTCAGGTATGAAAAAAGAAATTGGCTGATTGCTTTAATATTGGTATTGATCATTTTCGGTGTATTACAGAATCCGGCTTTAGCCCAGGACGTCGGTCCGATTAAATTATCATGGCTTGGAGAAAATCCGCCGGCACTCTCTTCAGGAGTAAGTTGGGGTGTACCGCTGCCTGAGGGAAAAATTGATCCATCAAGTAGTTATTCACTGAAAAATGCGCTGGGGGAAGCTATGCCAGTACAATCATGGCCATTGGCTTATTGGCCCGATGGTTCATTGAAATGGATCGGCTTAAGCACAGTGGTCGACTCGGATGCCGGAACAACCTTCGAACTTCAACCTGTAAAAACAACCGGCGCTGATCTGTTATTAACAAAAATTGAATTAACTGAAACTGATGATGATGTACTAGTAAATACCGGTGTTTTGCAATGCAATATTCCCAAACATGGTAAACAGCTTATTAGCTTCATGAAAATGGATGGGAAGGAAATTTCTTCAGGTGGCAGGTTGGTTTGTATTCTACAGAATGGTCCAAGCAAAGAAATTGGTGATCAACCCTCTAAAGAAAAGTTTATTGGCAATATTGAAATGGTGACAATTGAGCAAAATGGACCGGTCAGAGCAGTTGTTAAAATTGAAGGCAGGCATGTGTCGGAATCCGGGAATCGAAGTTGGTTGCCATTCATTGTTCGACTCTATTTTTATGCGGGGTTACAATCGGTTCGCATGGTACATACAATTATTTATGATGGTGAACAGCAAAAAGATTTTATACGTGGTTTGGGATTGGTCTTTGATGTTCCTCTTGATGAGCAGTTGTACAACCGGCACATTCGCTTTTCAGGAGAAAACGGTGGGTTGTGGGATGAACCATGTCAGCCGCTCAATGGACGAAGACCACTTGATTATAGAAATGATCTGTATGCGAAACAGCTTAAAGGGGAGCGCATTGCCGAATGGGAAACCTTCTCTAAGGAACAGCAATTCCTGATTGACCACTGGGCTACCTGGAATGATTTCAAGATGCAACAATTGAATGCTGATGGGTTTCAGGTGCAAAAAAGAACCAATGATGAAAGTACATGGATTGATGCAGGCTATGGCAAACGTTCTGAAGGGATGGCGTTTGTTGGTGATGTGTCGGGCGGGTTGACAGTATGTGTTCGTAATTTCTGGCAATCGTTTCCCTCAACGTTGGAGATCCGCAATGTAAAAACCGATAACGCCCAGCTTAGAGCCTGGCTTTGGTCGCCCGAGGCTGAAGCAATGGACATGCGCCATTACGATACTCTTGCATGGGGACATAATCTCGAGGCTAGTTACGAAGATGTTCAGCCGGGACTTAGCTTAGCAACCGGAGTGGGACGCACAACCGAAATTTTGTTGTACGCTTCAACCAAAGTCCCGTCTTATGAAACTTTGAATAAAATTGTACAGCAAGGAAATCAGCCGCCTTTGCTTACTGTTTCCCCGGAATACATTCACAGTATTCCGGTCTTTGGTGTATGGAGCCTTCCTGATCGAAGTACGAAAGGAAAACGCTGGATAGAAGATCAACTTGACAATGCTTTTAAATACTATCAGTTGGAAGTGGAACAGCGGCATTGGTATGGTTTCTGGAATTTTGGAGATGTACAACATGGATACGATCACCAAAGACACACCTGGAAATATGATATAGGAGGTTTTGCCTGGGATAATACTGAATTGATGCCCAATCTATGGTTGTGGTACAGTTATTTGCGATCGGGTCGTGAGGATATTTTCCGCATGGCTGAGGCAATGACACGTCACACGGGTGAAGTAGATGTTTATCACCTGGGACCTTTAAAAGGATTGGGCTCACGACATAATGTTATTCATTGGGGTGATGGTGCTAAAGAAGTACGAATTTCACAGGCTGCCCTGGGTCGGTTTTATTATTATCTGACCACGGATGAACGTACCGGAGATTTGATGCATGCTTCCGTGGAAGCTTCCAATGAAGGCATTGGCAAACTTGACCCGCTGCGTTTGATACTTAAGAAAAGCCAATACCCAACGCACG
>MGZZ01000025.1 GCA_001802795.1 Ignavibacteria bacterium GWC2_36_12
AAACTCGTTCATTGCGTCTCTGTAAGATTTTTGTATCTGGTAAGGCTGGGTGGTTATTTCCTCCGAGGTTTCAAGATCTTTAAATATTGCATCTTTACCAAAAGAAAAGCTTCTTTCAGCCGGATCTAGTATCTGGAAAACAATTACTTCATGTTTTTGATACCTGAAATGTTTTAATGCTTTCAGGATTGAATTTACGTCATCAAAAAAATCAGAAACAATAATTACCAAACCTCTTCTCTTAATTTTTTCGGCAATAAGATTAAGACATTCTGCCGTCCTGGTTTTTTCAGAAGGTTTAACAACTGCAAGATTTTTTAGTATTTCATGCATGTATGCTTTAGACATCTTGGGCGGAAAGTATTTAATTATTCTTTCTGAATATAAAGCTAACCCAACGGCATCCTGTTGTTTAATCATTAAATATGATAAAGCTGCAACAAGAGTAGAAGCATAATCTAACTTTTTGAAATTATTACCGGAAGCAAAATTCATCGAGTTGCTGGTATCGAGTAATATGTAGCTTTTGAGGTTTGTTTCTTCTTCATATTGCTTAATAAAAAATTTTTCAGTTTTCCCGTAAATCTTCCAGTCAATATTTTTAAGCCCGTCTCCCTGTATGTAAGGTCGGTGCTGTGTAAACTCGACGCTGAAGCCATGATAAGGACTTTTGTGCAATCCAACCATAAATCCTTCAACTACTAATCTTGCACGTAATTCAAATGAATTAAGTTTTGAAATTATTGAAGGGTCGAGAAACTTTTTATAATCCTGGGCTGCGGGATTCATTTTTCACTGGTTGCTGTTTTTCTTTTGAGAATTTCATCGGGAGTTAATCCCATATTCTCAAGTTCATCTTTAGCAGATGCAGAAAGATCATGACCGGGATATTTTTTTATGAAAAGATTATAAGCTTTTTTTGCCCCCTCATAATTTTGTAACTCATTTGCATATATAAAACCCGCCATAAAAAGGGATTGTGGGGCTTGTTTACTTTTAGGATATTTCTCAGCTACAGAGTAAAATATGTCGGCAGCTTTTTTCAAAGACTCTTCTTTCGAAATATTTTTAACCATATTACTGTGGTATAACGTTGCTTCTTTTACTAAAGCTTCAGCCGCCAAATTACTCTCCGGGTATTCTTCAACCAATTTTTCGTAAGCTATTATGGCTTCGGAAATGTTCCCGTTCTTTATATCCTCGGAGGCTTTATCCAAATATTCTTTATCAGAAGTTTTACTACAACCTAACAGAAGAAAAATGATGATCGTAAAAACAGATAGTTCTTTTTTCATTTCTTTACTCAGGTTATTAACAACACACAATTAAATTATCAAATATGTTCAGAAGTAACAATGCAGATGATATCATTTAAGGTTGCTTTTATACCTCAAATGATTTTGTTTGCAGCTTTTTGTTCTTGTTTATTGATTCTTCTTCTAATTTCTTTTTATAAGCGATCATCTTATTGTGTAAAGATATGTCTGAGGTACTTAATATTTGAACAGCAAGCAGTCCTGCATTCTTAGCCTGATTGATTCCTACCGTGGCGACCGGAACACCACCGGGCATTTGTACGATAGATAATAATGAATCCAGACCGTCCAAGGATTTTGATTTTACAGGTACACCAATTACAGGCAGAGGAAAATAAGCTGCTGTTACTCCAGGTAGATGTGCAGCCCCTCCCGCTCCCGCTATTATTATTTTGATTCCCCTCCCCGGAGCGGCTAATGTATATTCCGTCAAATAATTGGGAGACCGGTGAGCAGATATAATTTTTACTTCATACTTAACATTGAATTCATCCAATACTTTTGCAGCTTCATTCATAATGTTAAGATCCGAATCGCTTCCCATGATAATTCCAACTAAAGCTTGCTCTGCGGGCATAAAAAGTTCCTTTTACAATTAACTTTATTTAAAGAAAATGTTATTTAGAATTCAAATGTAAAATACGAAACAGCAAAACCTGTAAAAAGTCTTTCACTAATTTAATGGTATTTATAAACATACTGAATAATTCCCACCTTCAAACCGTTACTATTGTATTTAGTTTCTTCGATAATATTACCTTTTTCGTCATATCTAAAAACATATTCATAAATCAAGTCCCCATTCTCATCGTACGTGTAAGTATGTGTTTTTATTCCATTATCATAATCGGTCTCAATATTATAAACTTCATCTCCAGAAGAAGAAAACCATTTTTCTTCAATAAGATTCCCGTCATCATCATATTCATAGGTATAATACTCTTCAAGATTTCCATCTAAAACATAGCTATAGGCTTTAACTTTATTTCCGAACTCATTGTAATCATATTTATAATAATTTGTCATCTTACCGCTTGAATCATAGCGGGTAGTTTTTATTCTTGTACCATTATTATCATAAGTATAATTATACTTGTATTGGATAGTGCCGTCACTATTATAAGTTATAGTTTCAATTAAGAATCCTTTCGGATTATAATTTTGTGTTAAGTATTTTTCTCCATTGATTGGTTTGCCGGCGGGAGTGAGCTCAAAGCTGACTTTTTCAATAGTTTTGATTTTCGATGTGCTGATAAATTCTCTTTCAACAAGATCAAGGCTTTTTATTACTTTTTCAGGTTTACTTTTGTAGCGAACCTCCTTCTCATTTTTTTCAACTTCTGTTGTGGAAGAACAACTGAAAAAAAGGCATAGTACAATTAAAGAAACAAAATATATGAATATTTGTTTTTTACGGTATGTCATTCCGAAATTTCTTTACCTTCACTAATTCTTTTTTCAATAACTTCGCCATTTTCATTGTATATAACGGCAATACCGTCTCGTTCACCATTTTTAAATTCTGCGGTTTCTTTCAGTCGACCGGACGGATAGTACCAGGTCCATTCCCCTTCAGCAAGATCATTCTTAAAATGACCTTTTGATTCCACTTTCCCGTTGCTATAGTAATACTTCCATAAGCCGGTATTCTTATTATTTTCTATCTGTCCTTCAATTCCCAGTTTACCATTTTCGTGGTAAAGTCTGTATCCTCCATTCTTTTTTCCTTTAACAACGTCGTATTCAATATTTTTATTATAAACTTTCCCTTTCATTCTGCCTGTAAAAAGATTTCCGTCTTTATCATAAATAAGTGAATCAAATTTTATTTCGGTTTTTACCTTTTTCTCTTCATTTCGATCAGTACAAGAGATGAAGTAAAATACAAGTATAAAAGGCATAAAAAAGAAAAAAGATCTCGCGATCTTCAATGTTTTATTCGAAAGAAAGAAGTTTGAATTTACAAACATATATTTCGACCTAAGTTTGGGAAATCTCCTGCTTAATTTTGTTATAAGCTTTTATAAGTTTTTCTTTTGTCAAAAGAAGGTCCTGGGAAATTACTTTTACCTCGCCTAACGCAGGCATAAAGTTAGTGTCTCCATTCCACCTTGGAACAACATGAAAGTGTATGTGATCGTCAATACCAGCTCCGCTGGCTTTTCCAAAATTAGCACCTAAATTAAAACCTTCGGGATTCATAGTCATTTTCAATGCTTTTACAGCAAGCTGAAGTTTTTCCATTACTTCTGCATTTTCATCATCAGTTAAAAGCTGAAAATCACTCTTATGTTCGTAAGGAACAACCATTAAATGACCGTTATTATAAGGATAAAGATTTAACATTGTGAAAGTGAGTTCCCCTTTCTCAATAAGCAGGTTATCAGCATCATCGACTTCATATTTAGATAACTCACAGAAGATACACCCTTTTTCTTTATGCTTATCCATAAATGAATCGATATACTGAGAACGCCAGGGAGACCAGAGCTTATCCATAAACTCTAATGTCCTTCCTCTCTTGACTTGGTGTATTCATCAATTATTTTTTGCTCTACTTCTTTCGGCACTTCTTCATAATAAGCAAATTTACGTTTATGATTTCCACGCCCCTGGGTTAAACTTCTTAAATTTGAAGAATATTTATAGAGTTGAGCAAGAGGAACATTCGCTTTAATTTTCTGGAACCTCCCATCACTATCCATTCCTAAAATTTTGCCTCTTCTGCTCGATATATCACCCATAACATCGCCCATATATTCCTCCGGTACTGTAACTTCGATTTCATATATAGGCTCCAGAAGACAAGGTTTCGATTCATTAAAACCTTTTCTGAAACATTGAGAGCCGGCTATTTTAAACGACATTTCATCGGAATCAACGTCATGATAAGTACCGTCAAACAAAGTAACTCTAACATCAACGACTTTATTTCCTGAAATAACCCCTTTTTCCATAATTTCAACTATTCCTTTTTCAACAGCAGGAATAAATCTTCCCGGTACAACTCCACCAACTATAGCGTTAACAAACTCGAATCCTTTTCCACGTTGTAAAGGTTCCATTTTAAAATGAACATGCCCATACTGACCTCTGCCGCCTGATTGCTTTTTGTGTTTATACTCTGCATCTTCAACTTTTCCCTTTATTGTTTCCCTGTAAGGAACCTTAGGTTCCTTCAAATCAACTTCCACTCCATATCGTTCTTTTAGCCTTTTTATCGCAAGGGATAGTTGTAATTCTCCCTGCCCGGAAATAATCGTCTGTGAAATTTCCGGATCAAATTTAACATTAAAAGAAGGATCCTCTTCATGCAGGGTATGTAAACCTGACGCTATTTTATCTTCATCGCCTTTCGCTTTTGGAACAATTGCACCTCTTATTACAGAATCAGGGAATTCAATTGGTTTCATTGTAGCAGAAAGATTTCTTGAAGCCAGGGTATTATTTGTATGCGTATCTTTAAGTTTAACAACAGCCCCCATATCACCGGCAATAACCTGAGATATTTCCTTCCTGTTATGTCCGTTAAGAATAGAGAGTTGACTGAGTCTTTCTGTTTTGTTGTTGGTCTCGTTTAACAGATCCAAACCTGCCTTTATGCTTCCGGAAAAAACCTTGTACAAAGACATTTCACCAACGTGCTGTTCGGATATTGTTTTAAATATAAATATAACCGGTTCTGCAGTCGGATCGGGCTTAACCAATATTTTTTTATCTGAATTGGCAAGAGTTGCTTCTTCACCCCCTCTATCAGCAGGCGACGGAAAATAATTTGATACGAAATCCAGGAAGTTATTCATACCAACTCCTTTGGAGGAAGATAATGCGAACACCGGACTTAAATTTCTTTTCAACATAGCTTGCTTTATTCCAACGGCTAAATCTTCATTCGAAAGGGTGCCCTGTTCGAAGTATTTATTCATCAATTCTTCAGTAGTTTCAGCAACTTTCTCGATTAACTCTGTTCTGTAGTTTTCTGCTTTTGATTTTAAATTATCCGGTATATCGCTTTCTTTAACATTTCTGCTTCCCGGTTCACCATAGGTAAAGGCTTTCATTTTTAAAACATCAATTACCGTATCGAAATTAACCCCTTCAGATGCAGGAAAAGAAACTATAACTGCGCCGGATGATAATCTCTCCTTTGCCAACTTCTCGGTTTCTTCAAATTTCGAGTGTTCGTTATCAATTTTGTTAATTATAACAGCAGAGGGTAAACCGTATTCGTTTATAAACTCTCCTGTTGTTTCAGAACCTACCTCAATTCCTTCGGCAGACTTAAGCACCATCACGGCAGTGTCACATACACGCATAGCAGATTTAACATCTCCTATAAAATCGGAGTAACCCGGGGTATCAAGAATATTTATCTTTATATTATTCCACTCAAGGTGCAGCAGTGAAGTTGAAATCGAGATTTGTTTTTCTATTTCATTTGTTGTGTAATCGGAAACCGTATTTCCTTCTGCAATATTTCCAATCCTGTTTATTTCGTGGGCAGTAAATAAAAGTATTTCAGACAGGGTAGTTTTTCCGCTTCCGTTATGTCCAATAAATGCAATATTCCTAATGGAATCTGTAGTGTATTCTTTCAAAGGATAGCCTCCTAAAATTCAAAGGTGAGGTAATTAGTTTTAACTGTTGTTCTTTCTGAAGGTATTCCAAAAAGTATTAACTCCGTTTGCGAGAGCAGAGAGGTTTCTAATTAATCCCGATACGGAACCCTCAAAACCTCCCCTAAGTTTTTCTTCAAGTTCTAATATTGTATCAACTCTGTCTTTTATATCGCTAACTATAGATTTTGCAGTTTGTACAGGTTCACGAACATCTTCAGACAAAGTTTTTAATCTTTCACTCAATTCTGTAGTAGATACAATTAACGGTTTTAATTGAGATGAAAGATCTTTTACATCAAGGCGAATTTCATTAAATGACTTCGTAATTTTTCTTAAATAAATAATAAGGGCGATACACAAACACGTTGCAGCAAAAAGAAGAAGAATAGTAAAAAGTGTTGTTACGTCCATATCAAATTTTACTTAAGAGCTTTTAGATTCTTTATAAGCATCAACACCAGCTTTGAAAGCGGTTTTTAGCTTGCCTGCTTCATCTTCAACTGTTTTTTTACCTGATTGAAATGCAGTATTAGCTTTAGCCTTAGCATCATTAAATACTTTTTCTGCATCCTTTAAGAGTTCGTCAGATTTAGTCTTAGCATCGCTTATTATTTTTTCCGACTTTTTCTTCCCTTCATTAATTAAATCTTTGGCTTTAGTTCTGGCTTCGGTAATATATTTATCTGCATCATCCAGGTATTCATCTGCCTTCACTCTAATGTCATTTCTTAATTCTCTCCCGCTCTTTGGTGCAAAGAGAAGACCTAAAACAGCACCGATAGCGCCGCCAACTAAAAGACCGACGAGTAATCCTTTTCCAGCATTATTATCATTTCCCATGGCTTTTTCTCCTTTTATTAAAGCATTTACACGCTTTGAATATAATAATGACCTTCATGAAAATCAAGAAAGCGTATTTTCACTAATCTATTTGCCTTTACTTTAAGAAGTAGTTAAATATTTTCAACAATCGCTTTAGCAAACTCAGAAGTTTTAACTTCCGTTGCTCCTTTCATTAGCCTTGCAAAATCATAAGTTACAATTTTTGATTTAATCGTTTTCTTCATAGCTTTTTCAATTAGTTTAGCTGCTTTTTTCCAGCCTAAATATTCAAGCATCATAGCGCCAGAAAGTATCAATGAACCCGGATTTACTTTATCCAAGCCGGCGTACTTAGGTGCTGTTCCATGTGTTGCCTCAAATATTGCTGTAGAATAACTAATGTTTGCTCCCGGGGCAATCCCAAGTCCACCGACCTGAGCAGCAGCAGCATCGGAAAGATAATCTCCGTTAAGATTGGGTGTTGCAACCACTTCATATTCATCAGGTCTAAGTAAAAGTTGCTGAAACATGCTATCGGCAATTCTATCCTTAACAAGAAGTTTTCCTTCCGGCATCTTACCGTTATAGTTCGACCATAATTCTTCTTCAGTTACAATTTTATCTCTGAATTCGGCTTTAGCTACCTTATATCCCCATTCTTTAAAAGCACCTTCAGTAAATTTCATTATGTTTCCTTTGTGAACAAGCGTAACACTTTTTCGTTTATTGGTTAAGGCATAATCGATAGCTTTCTTCACTAATCTTGCACTACCAAATTCGCTCATCGGTTTTATTCCAACTCCTGAAGGAATTCTTATCTTCTTGTCAAATTTTTTGTTAATATAATTGATTAGCTGCTCCGACTCGGTAGTACCTGATTTAAACTCAATTCCAGAATAAACATCTTCCGTATTTTCACGGTATAAAACTATATTAAGTTTAGCAGGTGCTTTCATCGGACTTGGCACTCCCGGAAAATATTTTACGGGACGCACGCAGGCAAAAAGATCAAGTAATTGCCTTAAAGCCACATTTAAGCTTCTTATGCCTCCACCTACGGGTGTTGTTAAGGGTCCCTTAATAGCTACAATATATTCTCTAATAGCTTCTACAGTTTCTTCAGGAAGCCATTTATTTTTTCCATATACCGAAAGAGCTTTCTCACCGGCATAAATCTCCATCCAGGCAATTTTCTTTTTCCCACCATAAGCTTTTTTAACAGCTTCATCAAAAA
>MGZZ01000026.1 GCA_001802795.1 Ignavibacteria bacterium GWC2_36_12
AAACAGGTAAAACTGCTATAGCAATTGATGCAATTATAAATCAAAAATATACACATACTGCTGAAGCTGCCGAGTTAGGTATAAAACCTGTCTACTGCGTTTATGTAGCTATTGGTCAGAAAAGCTCTACCATTGCACAAGTAGTAGCTAAACTGCGTGAACATGAAGCAATGGATTATACTACTGTAATATCTGCTTCTGCTTCCGAACCTTCACCCCTTCAGTTTATTGCTCCCTACGCAGGTGCAAGTTTAGGCGAATATTTTAGGGACAATGGTAAGCATGCTTTGGTCATTTACGACGATCTTTCAAAACAGGCAGCTTCATACAGAGAATTATCTTTGTTGCTCAGGAGACCACCGGGACGAGAAGCTATCCCGGCGATGTTTTCTATTTACATTCAAGGTTGTTGGAAAGAGCATCCAAACTTAGTGATGACCTTGGCGGGGGAAGTTTAACAGCTCTACCGATAATCGAGACGCAACAGGGTGACGTTTCTGCTTATATACCTACAAATGTTATTTCAATTACCGATGGACAAATTTATCTTGAATCAAATTTGTTCAATGCCGGTGTTCGTCCTGCAATCAACGTTGGAATTTCCGTTTCGCGGGTTGGCGGCAATGCTCAGATAAAAGCAATGAAAAAGGTAGCCGGTTCCTTAAGAACTGATCTTGCCCAATTCAGAGAGCTCGAAGCTTTTTCAAAGTTTGGTTCCGATCTTGATAAAATTACGTTGCGTACTCTTGCCAAAGGTTCACGACTTGTAGAATTACTTAAGCAGAATCAATATTCTCCTTTGCTCGTAGAAAGGCAGGTTGTCGTTATTTACCTTGGCACAAACGGTTATCTTGATACTATTTCTGTTCATGACGTTAAAAGATTTGAAAAAGAAATATTGGAGTATATTGAAGTAAAATACGACAATGTTTTTATGTCAATTAAAAAAGATAAAAACATCAGCGAGGAAATTATTGGCGAAATTAAAAAAGTTGCCGAAGAATTTTTAGCTGTGTTTAAAAAGAATTCCTGATAATTATTAATGGCTACTTTAAGAGATATAAAGCGAAGAATTAAAGGCGTTCAAAATACGCAGCAAATTACAAAGGCAATGAAAATGGTTGCTGCCGCCAAATTAAGAAGAGCACAGGAAAATATTTTAAATGCCCGCCCTTACGCAAGAAAAATTTCTACCATGCTTTCTCACCTTGTAACGGAAGATGATATAATTAATAATCCTTATATAGCTGCAAAAGAAGCTAATAATGTTGCTGTTATTGTGGTTACTGCTGACAGGGGACTTTGTGGTGCTTTTAACACCAACATAATAAAAGAGACCGGAAGGTACCTTACCGAAGAATTAAAGAACGAGATTGTCAATGCATCAGTCTTCTGTGTGGGAAAAAAAGGATTCGATTTCTTCAGCAAGAGCAATTATAATTTAGCAGGCAAATCTGTTGGTATTTTTAATACACTGCAATATGTTTCCGCATTGTCCATATCAAAAGAAATTATTGGAATGTATTTAAACGGCATGTTCGATAAGATTGTTGTCATCTATAACGAGTTTAAATCTATAATTCAACAGAAGATCGTTATAGAACAATTTCTGCCTGTGCCCATTTTAAAAGATAATTCTGAAGAAGGTAAGCTAAAGCCTAATTATATTTATGAACCCGATCAGAAATCTATTTTCAATTACCTTCTTCCGAAACATCTCAAAGCACAGATCTGGAGAATTTTACTTGAATCGAATGCTGCCGAATTAGGGGCGAGAATGACTGCGATGGATAATGCAACAACCAATGCCCAGGAACTTATACGAACACTACAAATAAAGTATAACAAAGAACGTCAGGCAGCAATTACAAAAGAAATACTTGAAATTGTTTCCGGGGCAAATGCTCTTAAAGCAAATTAAGAAACGATGTACAAAGAAAGATAATGTAGAAGGATGTTCGAAGATTTATCACTTAAACTGGATGTAGCTCTTAAAAAAATACGGGGGCAGGGAAGGCTCACCGAAAAAAATATTTCCGATACTTTAAGAGAAATACGCCGTGTGTTGCTAGATGCCGACGTAAATTTTAAAGTTGCCAAAGTATTTATTGAAAATGTTTCCTCAAAAGCTTTGGGCAAAGAAGTTATTGCATCTGTCACTCCCGGACAGCTTATAACTAAAATAATTTTTGATGAGCTGACAATTCTTCTTGGTGGCGATCAGACTGAATTGAGGCTTAACCCTTCTGGGATTACTGTAATTATGGTTGTTGGTTTACAAGGGTCCGGCAAGACAACGTTTAGCGCAAAACTCGCTAAAAAGCTAAAGGACAAAGGAAGAAAAACATTACTTGTTGCTGCGGATATTTACAGACCTGCTGCTATTGAGCAATTAAAATTGCTTGGAAGCCAGGTAAATGTTCCTGTTTTTTCTTTGGAAGAAAGGGACGCAATTAAAACTGTGACTCAATCTCTGTCGTATGCAAAAGAGAATCACATTAACACAGTAATTATCGATACCGCAGGAAGACTTCATGTTAATGAAGAAATGATGAATGAAATTGCTGAAATTAAGGAACTGGCGAAGCCAGCCGAGACTTTGTTTATAGTTGACTCTATGACCGGGCAGGATGCCGTAAATTCCGCAAAAGCTTTCAACGAGGGAGTTAATTATGACGGGATAGTGCTTACAAAATTAGATGGCGATGCAAGAGGAGGTGCAGCTCTTTCAATAAGATCGGTTGTTGGAAAACCTATTAAATTTATTAGTAATGGTGAAAAATTAAGCGATTTAGAGATTTTTTACCCGGAAAGGCTTGCTTCACGCATACTTGGAAAGGGAGATATTGTATCCCTGGTTGAAAAGGCGCAGGAAACTATTGATGATGTCGAAGCTAAAAAACTGGAAGAAAAATTACGCAAAAATAAATTTGATTTTGATGATTTTCTTAAGCAAATTAAAGTAATCAAGAAAATGGGCTCGCTCTCATCAATAATAGGGATGATTCCGGGCATAGGTCAGCAAGTGAAAAATATTAATATTGATGACAAGGCATTTGTTAAAGTCGAAGCGATCATTAATTCAATGACTTCTGAAGAAAGATCAGCTCCAAAGATTCTTAACGGCTCACGGCGTAAAAGAATTGCAAAAGGAAGTGGTACTTCAGTTCAGGATATAAACCGCTTAATCAAACAGTTTAATGAAATGCAGAAGATGATAGGTCAATTATCGAAAAAAGGTTCTTTATTTAATAACATGAAGTTTAATTAGAAAAAATCGGAGGATAAAATAATTGTCAGTTAAATTAAGATTGAGAAGAATGGGTAAAAAGAAGCAACCTGTGTATAAAGTCGTGGCTGCCGATTCGAGA
Source organism: Ignavibacteria bacterium GWC2_36_12 (assembly GCA_001802795.1). Taxonomy (GTDB): domain Bacteria; phylum Bacteroidota; class Ignavibacteria; order Ignavibacteriales; family Ignavibacteriaceae; genus RBG-16-34-14. The sequence continues at coordinate 3,372 of MGZZ01000026.1, forward strand.
TCACCGCGTGATGGTAAATTTCTCGAAGCTGTTGGTCTTTATAATCCTTTAACAAAACCTCATACTGTTGATATAAAAGAAGACAGGGTTTTATACTGGCTTGATAAAGGTGCTCAGCCGACTGACACGGTAAAAAGTTTGCTAAGGCAAAAAGGAATTACATTGAAGCGTGAGCTTTCACGGCGTGGTTTGAATGCCGAACAGATTAATTCCGAGATGGAAAACTGGGAGAAGTTGCAAGAGGCTAAACTAAAAACCAGGACGACAAAAAAGAAATCGAAAAAATCTGCCGGTTCTGAACAACAAAGCGAAGTAGTTAAAAAAGATGAAAATAATGAACAGAGTACAGCAGAAGTTCAGGGCGCTTCTGAAGAAGGTTCGACTCCGAAAGAATAAAATCTTTTGTCCGTCAAATTTTTCTGTACATAAATTCATAAACTCCCTGTCTCTAATATAGGAGGCTTCTTCTATGAAAGAATTCATAGAATTCATTGCTAAGCATCTTGTTGATAATCCCGATGTTGTGGAAGTAGAAGAAAAGACACCGGAAGAGAAAAAGGTCGTCCTTTCGCTTAAGGTTCAGGCTGACGATGTGGGGAAAGTCATAGGCAAACAAGGAAAGACGGCTCAGGCTATGAGAACCTTGTTAACAGCAATTGCTGCTAAAGAAGGTAAAAGAGCAATTCTGGAAATTTTAGATTAAGGATTTGATACCGGTTTTAAGTGAAAGAGTACTACCTTGTAGCTAAAATTGTTTCGGGATTTGGCAAGGATGGTTTTGTAAAAGTTTCTTCTTTCACAGATTTTCCGGAGCATTTTTTAACGCTTAAGAAAGTCTATTTGGATTTTTTCGGCGAGAAAAAAGAATTCTTTATAAATAAGGTGAAAAATTCCGGGAACACTTATTTATTTAAGTTCAGGAATTTTGACAGTGAAAAAGATGTGGAAGTTCTGGCAGGTAAAGAGATTTTTGTAGATAGTGAAGAATTAATTAAGCTTCCCGCAAATTATTTTTTTATACACGATTTGATAGGAAGCAGAGTTCTTAGAAATAATGTTGAGATCGGAGAGATCAAGAATGTGGTTTCATTCCCTGCAAATGATGTATATGTTATAGAAAACCAACAGGGAGAGGAGATTCTAATTCCGGCTATCCAGGATTACATCGAACATTTTGACCCCGCAGAAAAACTACTCAAGCTTAAGCCGGGGAAGGAACTGTATGAAGACGATGAGGATTGATATAATATCTGCCGTACCCGATCTGTTGGTTAGTCCGCTTAAGACGAGCATAATTAAAAGAGCACAGGACAAAGGTAAAGTAGAAATTCACGTTCATAACTTAAGAGATTATGCTTTTAATAAGCATAAACAGATTGACGATAAACCCTTTGGCGGTGGAGCGGGAATGGTTCTTAAGCCGGAGCCGTTCTTTGAATGTATTGAAAAACTATTGAAAGAGAGAGCTTACGACAAAATTATTTTTACTTCCCCGGGAGGTAAATTATTCGATCAGAAAATTGCAAATAAACTCTCGCTTGCTAAAAATATAATTTTTGTGACGGGACATTATAAGGATCTTGATGACAGAGTGCGTAAAAGATTTGCAACAGATGAATATTCAATTGGTAATTTTATTGTTACTGGAGGCGAACTTCCTGCATTGATGATGATCGATGCAATAATCAGGTTAATCCCGGGCGTTCTTAATGATAGCGAATCGGCTTTGAATGACTCTTTCCAGGATGGAGAAAAAATCGAAGCTCCTAATTTTACGAGACCTGCCGAGTACAAAGGAATGAAAGTTCCTGATGTTCTCCTATCGGGTAATGATAAAGAAATTAAAAAATGGAAAGAAGAACAATCTGAAATTTTAACTAACAGATGGGAAGATTTTAATAAATAATGGAGAAAATAATGGTTGATATAAATAAAATAATTCCAGACCAGGTTAAGTCTGATATTCCCAGGTTTAATCCGGGGGATCATATTAAAGTCCATGTCCGCGTTATTGAAGGCGACAAGGAAAGAATCCAGCCTTTTGAAGGAGATGTTATAAGCGTTAGAGGACACGGTATAAACAAAACTTTTACTGTGCGCAAAATCTCAAGCGGCGTAGGCGTTGAAAGAATATTTCCTCTTTACTCTCCCAAAATTGCAAAAATAGAAATGATAAAGGAAGGAAATGTAAGGAGAGCAAAACTTTACTACCTGAGAAACCTCTCCGGTAAGGCTGCCCGTATTAAAGGAAAAGAATGAAACAAGCCTGCCCCGATGACTATCGGGGTTCAAGTGTAAGTTCAAGAAGATATAAGATTAAAAGATTAAAAAATTTAGAAATTCTTTGAATCTTTAATCTATCTTTAAATTTTCTTGAACCTGCACTTACTCTTACTCTTGAACCTGCACTTGAACTTTTATGAATATCATACTTCCCGATAATATTTTTTCAAGGATTATTTCTTCCTGCCTTTCAGCTGAACAGCTTAAACAAATATCTTTTCTTCCGTCATCTCAAATAACTCAAAGTATAATAAACGTTGATTCATCAGTCGGTTTAATACCGGTGATGGATTTGCTGACTCATAAAGATTTGTTTGTCTCGTCAAAACTGGGGATTTCATTTGAAGGAACACTTTGCAATTCTTATTTGTATTACCAGGGGGAGCAAAGATCGGTTGAAAAACTTACACTATATGGAGATATTTCTTCCCAGGAAGCTGTTCTTTCAAGGATTTTATTTAAGGAGATGTACGGTAGCGATATCCAGATTGAAATAACTACTCATCTTAATAAACAGGAAAGTAGGAATCTTCTTATTGCTGGTGACGAAAATTTTGTCAAAGTAAGATTGAGCAAAGGAATCAGCTTTGCGGAATCAATGATAGAAACATTTTCTTTCCCCTTTGTGAATTATGTTTTTGCTTCTAAAGAAAAAGAAGTATTAGGGAACTTCATCAAGGAAATTAAAAACATCGATTCTCTTGTTTACAACAAAGTTGAGAAGGGTAATTTTGATAAGAAAATTTCACAGGCATCTGAAGAATATATTAAATCAAATATTTCTTCACTTGTTCTGAAATTTGATGACCAGGATGTTGAGGGTATTAACCAGATATTAAGACTTCCTTATTTTCACGGGATAGTTACTGACATTGTGGAAATAAAATATATTTAAAGCTCTATCAACGTAAGATTAATAATTTCTTCTTTCGCAGATTCTATTTCCTTTATAGTTTTTTCAGTTGGCTGGGAATCGAGCTTTATTGTGCAGCAGGCAGTAAGAGCATCATCAAAAATTACATTTTCCATTTCCTGTGCGTTTATTTTTTCTTCACTTAATAATCTTAATACTCTTGCAAGAACGCCAGGCTTATCATAATGTCTTACAACAAGCTGATACTTGGCGGGCGATTGTTTTATCCTGTTTACCCAGTTTCTTATTACTCCAGCATTAACATAGTCGGCAATTATATTGCAGGTTTCTTCAGCAACGGCATTTTGAGCTTGTTCCGTTGAAGCTCCAATATGGTGGGTTAAATACACATTTGGTAACTCGCGAATGGGAGTTGATAATTCACCTTCTTTTCCTTCAGGTTCATTATTAAAAACATCAAGTCCAAGAAAGATGTTGCCGCTTTTAGCTGCTTCAATAAGAGCAGTCTCATCAACAACTCCGGCTCTTGCCGTATTAATGAAGTAAGCGCCTTTTTTTAATTTACTAATGAGTTCTTTAGAAATAATTTTTTTAGTCTCTGCTGTTTGTGCGAGATGCACAGATATAATATCAGAGCTACTGAAAAGTTCTTCAAGAGATGCGGCTCTTTCGATTTCTATCTCCTCTGCTTTTTTATCTGTTAATGACCTTGACCAGGCAATAATATTAAGTCCAAAAGCTTTGGCTCTTTTAATTAATTCAGAACCAATTTGACCTGTACCAACTACACCAAGTGTTTTACCGGCTAAGCCGTCAGCTTTTGAGTAAAGAGCCTTGTTCCATTTCCCGTTTCTGAAATCAATAACATTGTCGGGAATCCTTCTGTCTATAGCGCAAATTAATCCCATAGCGAGCTCTGCTACTGCGATACTATTTTTGCCCGGGCAATTTGTAATATAAATTCCTTTTTTGTTTGCCGATTTAATGTCTATTGTATTTACACCGGCTCCTGCTCTTATTATCAGGCTTAAGCGATCTGATTTTTCGATGCATTCTGCATTTACTACAGTTGACCGAACCACAAGAATATCAATTCCTTTAATATGATTTTGGAGATCATTCTCTTTCAGCTTTGGTTCGAATATAACTTCTTTAACATGTGATTTAATTTTTTCTACGTATTGATTTGGAAAATTATCTGCTATTAAGACTTTCATTTTTAGTGCCCCTTCAATTTTTTAACATTGGAATTTTTACGCCCATTGTTTTAGCGTTTTCTATTGCTTTTTCGTAACCAGCATCCGCGTGTCTGACAATACCCATTCCCGGATCATAGGTAAGAACCCGCTCGAGTCTTTCTTCTGCTTCTTTAGTTCCGTCGGCAACTATAACCATTCCTGCATGAATTGATTTCCCTATTCCCACTCCGCCGCCATGATGAACAGAAACCCAGCTCGCACCACCAGTTACATTTAAAAGTGCATTAAGTATTGGCCAGTCTGCTATTGCATCGCTGCCGTCTTTCATATCTTCAGTTTCCCTGTTTGGGGAAGCAACAGATCCACAATCAAGATGGTCTCTTCCGATTACAATTGGTGCCTTTACTTTTCCTGATGAAACAAGATTATTAAATATTTTTCCCATCTTTGCTCTTTCTCCGTATCCAAGCCA
>MGZZ01000027.1 GCA_001802795.1 Ignavibacteria bacterium GWC2_36_12
CTCGTCTGATATGTTATAGCAGCGTTGAAGTATTAGTATCTTGAACATAAGCAGATAATCAAACGGCGGCCGACCGCCTTGTCCTTTTGGTTCTTTTGCAAATACCTTATCTAAAATCTTAGTCTTCAATCTGCCTTAGTTAATTTATTTAGCTTTCCATGACAGCAGTAATACACCAACTACGATGTGGGATCATACTGGCAATGACAATAAGTATTGTTTTTATCCTAAAATCTTTCACACTTTCCGAACTATTTTACCTTGTTCAGCTAACATCTTTTGGTTAATTTTTTTACCTAAAATTTAATGGACATTTAATGAAGTCTGTAATTGATTTTCTAAATATTCTACTTCCATTTGCTTACACGGCAACCTTCTCCATTTATTTTTATGATTTCATGAAAGGCGGGAAGAAGCTCACAAACTCAAAAAGATTATTCCTTTTTCTAACATTAATTCTTCATAGCATTTATTTAGTTATTAGAATCATTGCATTCAATCATCCACCAATAACAAATGTTTTCGAAATTTTTACCGTCCTCGCGTTTTCTGTGAGTTTCGCTTACTTCATACTTGAATTATTGACCGACATTCGAAATACGGGTCCATTCATCATTATCATATCAATTATTTTTCAAGCCATTTCTTCTCTTTTTATAGAAGACTTGGTGGAAGTAAAAGAAATTTTGAGAAGCAATCTTTTGGGCTCACATGTTTTTAGTGCTCTAATTGGTTATGCCGGAATAACTATTTCGGCTGTTTACGGATTGCTTTACCTGATTCTTTACAAAGAAATTAAGCTTAATAAATTCGGAATTGTATTCAACCAGCTTCCAAGCCTAGAAGTTTTAGAAACGCTAAGCTTTTATTCTGCAGTTATCGGTTTTTTTATGCTTACAATTGCAATTGTTGTAGGCGTTATTTGGCTGCCGACGGCTTTTCCGGATTTTTCTTATGCTGATCCAAAATTAATTGGAACATCAATCGTTTGGATATTGTATGGATTGGGAATTGCGAGCAAACTTTTCGGGAATTGGCGCGGTCGAAAAGTAATTTTATTTTCGATTATAGGTTATATTCTTGCCATCCTATCAACTCTGCTAAGTAATTTTTTAGCTCAAAGCTTTCACTCGTTTTATTAAAATATGAATTTACTTTCACTTTCAATCAGCCATCATACAGCACCTGTTGAATTAAGGGAAGCTCTTCATCTTAACAATGAAGAAATAAAAACTTTTATTGAACAGGCTAAGGGAAAACTCTTCAACGAGGGTTTGATACTTTCCACCTGCAATAGAACAGAAATTTACGGTATTCCATCCGATCCGAACATAAATCATTCTGTCGTTCAAAGTTTTATACTAGGATTAAAACCTGTACCGGAAATAAAATCAGAAATTTTCAAAAATTATTTTTCATTCGATGCGGTAAAACATTTATTTGGAGTTATTACCGGAATAGATTCTTTGCTTATCGGCGATAATCAAATTTATCATCAGGTAAAAGACTCTATGCGTTACGTAGAAGAGCTTAAGTTCACTGGATTCTTAACCCAAAAATTATTTGATGCCGCTATCAAAACCGGGAAAAGAGCAATCAACGAAACTGAGATAAGTGAAGGCGCCGTAACGGTAAGCTATGCAGCAGTACAATTAATTGAAAAAATATTTTCCAACTTGTCAAAAAAATCTGCGCTGGTAATTGGCGCTGGCGAAACAGGCGAAATAGCAGCTAAACATTTAAGAGAAAAATTAATTGGTAGACTCACCATAACAAATAGAACTTTTGAAAAAGGACAGCGCCTGGCTGAATCTCTTCAAGCAAGAATAATTCCTTTCGAAAATTTCAAATCTTCGCTTCATGAATTCGACATAATCATCAGTGCAACAAGCTCGGAAAATTTACTTTTAACTAAAGATGAAATTCGCGCTATAATGAAGAAGCGTAATTTTGCAGATCTTGTTATAACCGACATTGCCATTCCAAGAAACATTGATCCGGAATCAAAAGAAATAGATTATGTATTTTATCATGATATTGATTCACTGAACATTATTGTCGAGCAAAACCTAACAAAGCGTCGTGCTCAAATTCCCAGAGTAGAAAAAATAATTGATGAGGAATTGAAAAGCTTCTTCGATTGGTATCACTCGCTTGAGGTTGCGCCAACTATTAAAAGCATACGAGATCATTTTGAAAATATTCGTCTTGCGGAAGTTGAAAAGAATAAAAATAAATTTTCAAGCGAGGATCAGGAAAAGCTTGAGATAGTTACTAAGCGAATAGTTAATAAAATCCTGCATCAGCCCACTGTTGAGCTTAAGAAACTTACCGAAGGCGAGAACAACCATGATGAAACTGCTGCAAAAGTAGGAATTATTCGCGAAATATTCGGAATAGACAACGCCAGCTCTAAGGAAGAAAAATAATTGAAGACAAAGATTATAATTGGTTCACGCGGAAGTAAGCTGGCTCTCTGGCAAGCCGACTTTGTAAAAAGGGAGTTGGAGAAGCGCAATAAAAATCTTCGCGTAGAGATTAAAATCATCAAAACCAAAGGTGATAAAATTCTTGGTGTTGCTCTTTCAAAAATTGGTGACAAAAGTTTATTTACCAAAGAGCTTGAAGTAGCTCTACTGAACAAGGAAATTGATATTGCTGTTCATAGCTTAAAGGACTTGCAAACAATAATTCCGAACGGTTTGAAACTTGCGGCTGTTTCTAAAAGGCACAATGTTGAAGATGTGCTTATCGCTCGAAAAAAAGGAACGACCATATTTTCGTTTAAAGAAAATGCAGTTGTAGGAACAGGATCGCTCCGCAGAAAAAGTCAGCTTCTTCATCTTCGCCCTGATATAAAGATTGAAGAACTTAGAGGAAATGTTCCGTCGAGAATAAAAACCTTTCTTAATTCGAATTGGGATGCAATAATTTTAGCACGCGCAGGAGTTGAACGGCTTAAACTCAGCAAATTTATTTCCTCAGTTATATCCAGCGATATTATGCTTCCGGCTGTTGGTCAAGGTGCTCTCGGAATTGAGATTGGAGAAAACAATAAAATTGTGAATGAAATAGTTCGATCAATTCATCATGAAGATACTTACATTGCAGTTCTAGCTGAAAGAGCTTTACTAAGAACTCTTGAAGGCGGCTGCCAGGTTCCAATCGGCGCATTTGCAGAAATTAAATCAACAGGACTTTATCTTGATGCCTTAGTCGGTTCTTTAGATGGAAAGTTAACCTTCAGAAAAAAAGTTCGCGGATCAAAAAAATATCCGGAAAAATTGGGAATACAACTTGCCAAGAGTTTGTTAAAAGCTGGTGCAAGTGAAATTCTTGACGAAATTTATTACACCGAAAGAAAAAATAAGAGTTAGAAGAAAGTGTTGAATATTAATTCTGAACAACCGCTAAAAAATAAAATTATTGTTCTAACCAGAAGCCCGGAACAGGCGCGTCAATCAAGTGCAATATTTGAAAAGTTGGGTGCGAAAGTCTTACTTTTTCCTACCATCAAGATTATTCCGCCGAAAAGCTGGGAAGAATTCGACAAATCTGTAAAACGATTGAGAGAATTTGATTACATTATTTTTACTTCACCTAATGCTGTTAAGATGTTCTGCAGAAGATGTCAGGAAATTAGTGTTGAAGCAGATTTTCATTTGATTAAAGTGGTAGCTGTAGGAAAAAAAACCGAATCTTTGTGTGGCGAAAATAATATTCCTGTTCATATTACTCCATATAAGTTTACCAGCAAAGGAATAATTAAAAAACTAAAAGAGATAGACTTCGGTGGGAAACGATTTTTCATCCCAAAGTCAGCAATTGCTCGTAATGAACTTAAGCTGGGAATCGAAAAAGTTGGAGGAATTGTGCATGCTGCTGATGTATATGATGTTGCAATATTTGAGAAAGAAGAAATTAAAGAGAACATAGAAGAATTATCAAAACATAAACCCGATGTATACATTTTCACAAGTCCATCAACATTTGAAAATTTTTCAAAGATACTCGGCTTAACCAAACCGGCTGAATATTTTCTTGATAGTCACATTGCCGCAATAGGTCCGACTACTAAATCCGCAATTGAGAAAAGAGATGTCGTAGTGGATATCATGCCTGAAGAATACTCGATGGATGCCATGGCTAAATCATTGGTGAATTTTTATCAAACCAAGCTTTTAAAAAAGAAATAAAAAAAGGGGAAATATTTTTGAGTAATCTAAAGAATGATTTGTTTCTAAAAGCCTGTAAGCGACAACCTGTCGTTAGAACTCCAATTTGGATAATGCGTCAAGCAGGACGATATTTACCTGAATATCGATATATACGAAAAAAATATGATTTTTTGACTATGTGTAAAACTCCCGAGCTTGCAACGGAAGTAACATTACAACCGGTAGATCTTATAGGTGTTGATGCTGCAATAATATTTTCAGATATACTTGTAATTCCAGAAGCGATGGGAATGAACCTGAAAATAATTGAAAGTAAAGGACCAGTACTTTATAATCCTATTCGAACTATTAACGATATTAAAAGATTAAAAGAGGTGGATCCTGCCAAAGAATTAAAGTACATTCTTGATGCCGTTTCACTAACAAAAAAAGAATTAAACGGACGAATTCCGTTAATCGGCTTTGCCGGCTCTCCTTGGACTTTGATGACCTACATGGTTGAAGGCGGCGGATCGAAAAATTTTTCTGAAATAAAAAAATTCATCTACAATCAGCCGAAAGCTGCACATATACTGCTTAATAAAATTGCCGATGCAGTTGCGGATTATCTTACAGCAAAAATCCGCGCCGGTGCTGATGCAGTTCAAATATTTGATACATGGGGGGGAATTCTTTCACAAAATGATTTTCAAGAATTCTCTCTTACCTATATTTCAAAAATCATTTCACAAATAAAACGAAAAGATGAACCGGTTATCGTTTTTTGTAAAGGCGTTCACTTTGGAATGGAACAGTTGGCAAATTCCGGTGCCGATGTAATAGGATTGGATTGGACAATGAATCTTGGAGAAGTAAGAAAAAAAATCGGGAATAAAGTTGCGCTTCAGGGCAATCTTGATCCGACCGTGCTTTATGCGCCCAAAGAAAAGATCAGAAAAGAGACCGTGAGAGTATTGCAATCTTTTGGGAAGGGTAATGGCCACATATTTAATTTGGGTCACGGCATCCCTCCCGATGTCAATCCTGAAAATGCTAAAGCGCTGGTAGCTTATCTTAAAGAAGAAAGCAAAATATTTCACCACAGAGGCACAAAGTCATAATGAAGTTGAGCAAAAGGAATTAGTATGTTCAAAATAGATTTAGAAAAAATAAAAAAGTACGATAAGCCAGGACCTCGCTACACAAGCTATCCGACGGCTCCGCAGTTTAACGAGAGCTTTAAGGCAGCGCATTATCTTGATGAAATAATCAAAACCAATTACGGAGAAAATCTTCATGATCTTTCTCTTTATTATCATCTTCCTTACTGTGATACACTTTGTTACTTCTGTGGATGCAACATGATAATAACACGCAACAGAGATCGCGTAAAGGAATATATTCGTTATATTAAAAAGGAAATGGATTTGTTAAGAAGCTGCTTGCTGCCAGATAGAAAAGTAACTCAGCTTCATTGGGGAGGAGGAACCCCAACTCACCTGAATCCCGATGAGATTGATGATCTTGCGTCGTATATTCAGTCTTCTTTCAACTTTAAAGATAGTTCAGAAAATGGATGTGAAATTGATCCCCGGGGATTAACCAAAGCACATCTCGAAGTTTTAAGAAAAAATGGCTTTAACAGAATCAGTATGGGAGTTCAGGATTTTAATGAGAAAGTCCAGAAAGCTACTAATAGAATCCAGCCCGAAGATATAACAAGACAAACAGTAAATTGGATTCGTGAATTAGGATTTCAGAGCTTGAATCTTGATCTGATTTACGGACTTCCTTTTCAATCAACTGAAACATTTGCAGAAACAGTTGACAAAATAATTGATATCTCTCCCGACCGAATCGCGGTTTTCAATTACGCACACGTTCCATGGATGAAGAAACACATGGCATTAATTCACGCAGAAGATCTTCCTGTGCCGGAGGAAAAATTAAATATTCTTAAAATGACGATAGAGAAGTTAACATCTGCTGGATATGTTTTTATTGGAATGGATCACTTTGCGAAACCAAATGATGACTTGGCAATTGCTTTAAAAGAGAAAAAACTTTACCGAAACTTCCAGGGTTACAGCACAAATGCAAATGCAGATTTGTACGCCATGGGAATTACTGCGATCAGTCAGCTTCAAAAAATTTATGCGCAGAATTATAAGACTGAAAAAGAATATTACAACGCACTTGACCGGGAAACTCTGCCTACTGTAAAAGGTTACAAGCTAACTGAAGATGATGAGCTAAGACGTTTTGTAATTATGAGAATTATGTGCGACTTTGAACTAAACTTCAAAACAGTTGAAGAAAAATTCAAAATAGATTTTAAAAAATATTTTGTATGGGGACTGAACAACCTTAGGGAAATGGAAACTGACGATTTGCTTACCTTAAATGACAACGGAATTAAAGTCACGGAAATGGGCAGATTATTAATCCGCAATATTGCCATGAACTTTGACGGTTATATTGAGCGCAAAGAAGATACAGCCAGGTATTCTAGAACAGTATAATCTTATATAAGGAATTTAATTTGCAAAAAATCGCTGTAGTGCTTTTCAATCTTGGCGGGCCAGATTCATTAGATGCAATAGAACCATTTTTATTTAATTTGTTCTGTGACCAGGATATTTTCAATTTACCGTTCGGACAAAAACTTTTTGCGCGATTAATTTCGAAGCGCCGTGCACCTAAAGTTGCAGTTCAATATAAACTTATCGGTGGTAAATCTCCTATAAACGAGTGGACTGAGAAACAAAGAGCAATGCTTGAAGAAAATTTACGAAAAGATTTTCCATCTCTTGATGTTTATAAAGCTATGCGATACTGGAAACCTCTTACAATTGAAACCGTTTCTAATATTGAAAGTAAGAACTATGACAAAATCGTTTTGCTTCCGCTCTATCCTCATTACTCAAAAACAACAACAGGTTCTTCTTTTAATGAATGGAATAGACATTATAAAAATGATAGTTCCAAACTAATTTATGTTAACAGCTATCCGACTAACGAAAAATATATCGCGGCAATTAATCAAAGAATTGATGAGTCAATACTACAATTTCCAAAGAAAGTTCGAAACGAAATACAAATTGTTTTCAGCGCGCACGGAACCCCGGTTAGTTTAGTAAAGAAAGGCGATCCATATGGCGGACATATCCGACAAACCATTGAAACTGTAATGAAGAGCAGACAATATTCACACAATCATCACTTATGTTTCCAAAGTAAAGTTGGTCCGATGAAATGGCTGGAACCGGCAACAGACAAAAAGATTAAAGAGCTCGCTACTTTAAATAAAAAACATTTACTGATAGTGCCTATAAGTTTTGTTTCCGATCATGTTGAAACTTTATTTGAACTTGATATTGAATATCGGCACGTTGCAGAAAAAGCTGGTATAGAGAATTACATTGTTATGAAAGGATTGAATGATTCGAAATTGTTTATTGATGCACTTTCCGATCTGGTAAAAAATAATTTATGAATAAAAAAAGGATCACAGTTTTAGGTGCCGGTATTTCCGGTTTAGTAGCCGCATATTGGCTTGACAAAGATGGCTTCGATGTAAAGATACTCGAAGCTAAATGTGAAGCCGGCGGTACAATGGAAACTTCATACGAAAAAGGATTTCTAATTGATTATGGTCCAAATAGTGG
>MGZZ01000028.1 GCA_001802795.1 Ignavibacteria bacterium GWC2_36_12
CTGGAGAATGCGCCGGCTATCTTTTAATAAAAAGAAGGTTATGAATGGTACGATAACCAGTATTGCAATAACCGAAACAATACTTGACAGAAGAATTGAAATAGAATCAAACGAATTGATAATCTGGTTCGAAATGAAATCTTCTACTTTTTTCGATAATTCCCCTAAAGGGAAAAATGGGAGAAACGAATATATTTCCTTTTCTATTTTAAATAACTGATCATGAAGTGAATAGACATGAAGCGTTTCAATTAATTGGTTCATCTGGTATGTAAACCTGGGGATAAAAAAAGAAAAACCAATGTAAGCAAACAAACCGACTCCAATAAAAATAAAGAGTGTAGAAGCAAGTCTGTTAAATCCTTCCTGCTCAAGCATTGTTACAAGAGGGTGAAAGATAAACATCAGCAATACTGAAGCAATAAGTATTATGATAATGTCAGACAGCAAGTAGATCAGATACAGAAATAAGAAAATTCCCACTGCCCACAAAAGTACTTTGGTAAATTTCCTGGATGTTATTTCAGTCATATACTTTATTATTATTTGTTTATTCTACTGATTCTACTCTTCTGATGCCGGGAACTTCACGAAGCAATGCCCTTTCAATTCCTGCCCTTAAAGTAATTACTGATAAAGGACAAATACCGCAGGCACCTGTTAATTTCACTTTTACTATTCCGTCATCTGATACTTCAACTAGTTGAAGATCACCGTTATCTGCCTGGAGAAAGGGTCTTATTGACTCAAGCGCCTTTTTAATTTTATCTTCCATTCTGTTATCAGTCTTCATCATTGTCAAGCAGTATCTCGACTTTAGAGACAGCATTTAAGTTAATTAAATTAACCTGTTCAGCAAGATTTCTTGAAATGTCCATAATAATTTCGGAGTATTCTGTATCGGGAAGATCAAAGACGATCGGTATTCCTTTGTCTCCACCGATTCTTATTTTTGGATTAATAGGGATTCCGCCAAGGAAAGGAACATGTAATTCTTTAGAAAGTTTTTCTCCTCCTCCGAATCCGAATATATCATATTTTTTCCCTGTATCGGGAGCGAGGAAGTAACTCATATTTTCAACAACTCCGGCAACAGGCACGTTAACACGGTTGAACATTTTTAAAGCTTTTCTTGCATCAATTAAGGAAACCTCCTGTGGAGTTGTAACTATAACGGCTCCTGTGAGCGGAATAGTCTGGACAAGAGTTAATTGGATATCGCCAGTACCCGGAGGCATATCAAACAAAAGATAATCGAGTTCGCTCCAATCAACATCGGACATAAATTGTTTTACAGCGCCGCTTGCCATCGGTCCCCTCCAGATTACCGGTGCGTCATCATCAACAAGGAAACCTATAGAGATCATTTTTATCCCATAGTTTTCCAAAGGATGCATTACAACCTTGCCGTCTCTCTGGTACACTTTCGGTCTCTCCTTTATTCCAAGCATAAGAGGTATGCTTGGTCCATAAACATCAGCGTCTATCAGTCCTACATTTGCGCCATCTTTTGCAAGCGCAACAGCAAGATTAACTGCAACCGTACTTTTACCAACACCACCCTTACCGCTTGCAACTGCGATAGTGTTTTTTACACCCGGCAATATTGCATCTTTTCTTTTATCTGAATGGGATGTGATCTTAGCCAGGATGTTTACTTTTATATTCTGCAATTGCGGAAAGTCTTCTTTAATAGCATTTGCTAATTTATTTTTTAATTCTTCGTTAATGGCTGTTTGTGGAACAGGTATTGAAATGTCTAAAGAAAGATCATTTTCTCTAAGATCGAGTTTCTTTATTGAATTCAGCAGAAAATGTTTTTTATCAACATTCGGATCGTCAATTTTTTTTAGTGTGTTAAGTATTTCGCTTTTAGTTATTTCAGGCATGAAGATTTTCTTTAATTAAAACTCAGAGAAAGTTAGCAAATTTAGAACAAAAATTGAATTCTGCTAAAACAGTTGTGAATTAAAAGGATATGTTATCGAATAGTGGACGCTTTGGTTTTTAAATATCCCGCAGAGGATTTTACAGAATAATCCATTAACCATTCCTGGGAATTTATTTTTTTATTTTCATTTTTAACATTGATTCTTGTGTAAGTCATATCATCCTGAAGTTTCCGTGCTTTAACGCTGTCTTTAAGAGAAACCTTAAGTAAACTTTTTATGAGTTCGCTTTTTATTTTTTCATCTTCAACCGGCCAGGCAATTTCAACTCTCCTGTCAAGATTTCTCTGCATAAAATCCGCACTGCTTAAGTAAACTTCTTCATCACCATTATTATAAAAGTATAAAACCCTGCTGTGCTCGAGGTATCTTCCTACAATACTGACTACGTTAATATTCAGACTTAGCCCCGGGACATTTGGAATGAGGCAGCAAATTCCTCTTATAATCAGATAGATCTTAACGCCCGCATTTGAAGCTTCGTAAAGTGCAGAAATAAGTGTCGGGTCAACAAGCGAGTTTAGTTTAAGAATAATTCTTCCCTTGCCCCCGGCTTGAATATTTTTTATTTCTCTTAGAATTAATTCAAGGAATTTTTCGCGCATATTGATTGGTGCAACAATAAGTTTTTTGAAGTCCGATTGTCTTGAGTAACCTGTAAGATAATTAAAAACATCTGTTACATCGGAACAGATTTCGGGATTAAAAGTAAAGTATCCCAGATCGGTATAAAGCTTGGCAGTGGTTGCATTGTAATTGCCGGTAGATAAGTGTACGTATCTTTTAACTCCATCCGATTCGCGCCTTACAACTAATGTCATTTTAGCGTGAGTCTTTAATCCGACTAAACCATACACAACATGAACTCCTACTTTTTCCAATTCCCTCGCCCAGAAAATATTATTCTCCTCATCAAATCTTGCTTTCAATTCAACAAGCACAGCAACCTGTTTGCCTCTTTCAGCAGCTTCTACCAGGTATTCTATTATCGGTGATGTAGAGCCGACCCTGTATAATGTTTGCTTGATTGCAAGAACATCCGGGTCCTGTGCAGCTTGTTTTATGAATTCAATGACCGGGGCAAAAGCATGATAAGGATGATGTAGCAAAATGTCCTTCTGCCTTATTACGCCCCAAAAATCATCTTCCTCCTCAAATACTTTAGGAATAACAGGGTAATATGGTTTTGATTTCAACTGGTGCAGCGGCAGATCGTATAAAGATATAACATCGCTAAGTCCCAAGGGACCCTCGAGTACATGAACATCCTCTTTTTTTATCTGGAGATTTTCAATTAATGTATCGAGCATGAAATCGGGCATTTTGCTTGCTACTTCAAGTCTAACCACGCTGCCGAATCTTCTTTGTCTTATATTCTCTTCAATTACACTTAAGAGATCATCGGCTTCATCTTCCTGCAATTCAATATCCGTATCCCTTGTAATTCTGAAACGGTGAGCTTCAAGAATTTCCATTCCCGGGAAAAGCATAGAAAGATTTGCTTTAATAAGATCACCAAGCCAGATGAATTTTGCCGAGAACTGTCCGTTAGCCTGTATTTTTTTCTCAGGTTTTATTATTGAATCAACCTGCATTAATCGCGGGAGAATATTCGGTACTTTCACTCTTGCAAAATGATTTTCACCGTTGGGTTTTCTTACAAGTATTGCCAGCGAAAGACTTAAATTGGAGATGTAGGGAAAAGGTCTGCCGGGATCGAAAGCAAGCGGGGTTAAAACAGGGAAAATTTCTTTCTTAAAATATTCGTTTAATTTATCTTTTTCTTCACCTGAAAGATCATCATATTCTGCAATTATGATATTATGTTCTTTTAAAGAAGGAACTATTTCAGTTGACCAGAGCTCCAACGTTGTTTTAAGCATTGGTTTTAAGAATTTCTCAATTTTCTGAAGCTGCTCTGTTGGAGTTAAACCGTCAATTGTAGGCTCTAAAACATTTGCGACAATCTGCTCTTTAAGACCTGCCACGCGGATCATGTAAAATTCGTCTAAGTTGGAGTGGAAAATTGAGAGAAACTTTACTTTTTCAAGCAAAGGCATTTCGGGGTCTAAAGCCTCTTCCAAAACTCTACGGTTAAATTCGATCCAGCTTAAATCCCTGTTAAAGAAATTTTTAGGATCGTTATATTTTTTTAATAGTTCTTTTCCTATCATATTAGCTCATATTGGAGTGCTAATATAAGGCTTTTTGCTAATTAAATTAAACGGAAATAATAATGGTTAAATGAGAATAAATATATTTTTTTGTTGTAATTCGGGGAAAAACAAGTTTGCCCTGGGGAAATTATTATTTTACTTCTTCCAGAAGTAAGAAGAGAAAATAATAAGTATCGTAAATAACTCTAATCTTCCGAGAAGCGTTAAGAATATTTAATCTTTAATTAGTTAATATATGCACCAATCTTTTTATATATTATTTCCAATGAAATTTATAATTATTTTTTTGAATGAAGAAAACAAATCATCTACGTAGATTTCTTACCCCAATACGTTCCCTAACATTTGGTTTTTCCTTCTTAAGCTTGGTCGGAGCTATTATATTATCTTTGCCGATGGCTTCCGCTTCAGGAAATTATACTCCATTCCTCGATGCTTTATTTACAGCTACTTCCGCCGTTACTACAACAGGATTAATTGTAGTGGATACAGGAAGTTATTATAATACTTTTGGTCAGACAATAATTCTCATTCTATTCCAGGTTGGCGGTTTGGGGTATATGATTTTTATTTCGCTTTTTGTATTAGGGTTTGCAGGTAAACTTTCTATGACAAACAGGGTATTGCTAAGGGAATCTATAAACCGTCCAGGTAAGGTTGATCTCATTAAATTCAGCAAAATTATTATTGTTACAACATTACTTATAGAAATTATAGGTGTAATATTTTTAACAATTTACTGGATGAATTACTTTGGCTTTAAAGAGGCTTTATACTCGGCAGTATTTCATTCTGTTTCTGCTTTTACTACGGCTGGTTTCTCTATTTATGCAGATAGTTTTATAAAATATCAGAGCAGCTTGCCATTTAATTTAATTGTTATTTCGTTAATAGTTCTTGGTTCATTAGGATTTTTTGTCCTGTACGATTTTTATCTATATATAACAAATCCTGGTAAGAAAATCCGTAGACTTGCCACACATACTAAATTGGTTATTAGCCTTATGCTGATTCTTACATTAACTGCTGCCGGATTGATATTTTTTGCCGAGGGAAACATTCACGTTAATACATTGAAAGAAAAAATAATTACTGCGATTTTCCAGGCAGCTACAGCTTCAACTACAGCCGGTTTTAATACAATAGATATAGGACTGATGAAAGCCCAGAGTCTTTTTGCCATAATCATAATAATGTTTGTAGGTGCTGGTCCCGGTGGAACAGCCGGCGGGATAAAGCTAACAACATTTGGCGTATTGCTCATTTCTCTTTATAGTCAGCTTACCGGTAGAAAAAATGTTGCTATCCTCCGGCGGAAAATCTCTGGAAGAACAATACAAAGAGCCATTGCTATTACTTTGATTGCAGCTTTATGGTTAATTGTTTCGGTTCTGGTCTTAACTTTTTCTGAACAAAAAAGCTTTATCCAGATTTTTTTTGAAGTTGCATCAGCACTTGGAACGGTGGGTCTTTCTGCAGGAATAACAGGTGACCTGTCAAGCTTAGGAAAAATTATTATAATTATTACAATGCTGATTGGAAGGGTTGGTCCTCTTGGGATTGGGCTCACTGTTTTAGTTAGAGAAAAAATTACTTCTTATGAATATCCTGAAGATGATATTCTGGTTGGTTAATTATTGAAAAAATTAAAGGTTTATTATGGGACAATATGCAGTTATTGGTTTGGGGAATTTTGGATTTAATGTTGCTGTTTCTCTTGCTGAGATGGGACATGAAGTTTTAGCCATTGATAGTGACTCTAAAAGGATTGATCAAATAAAAGAAAATGTAATGGAGGCAATTGTTGCCGATGGAAGGGATAAAAAAGTTCTTACAGAATTTATTACTAAAAATTTTGATGCTGTGATTGTTAATCTTGGCGAATCAATAGAGTCAAGCGCCCTTACTACTTTATACTTACGAGAGATGGGAATAAAAAATATTATTGCAAAAGTAGCAGAGGAAATCCAGGGAACAATCCTGAAAAAGATTGGGGCAAGTGAAATTATTAATCCTGAAAAGGACTCTGCGGTAAGATTGGCACAGAACTTAACGGAGCCAAACTTGATAGATCACATCCCGTTGGCTGCTGATTATAGTATTGTAGAAATTGCCGTGCCGGATAAGTTTGCCGGTAAAAGTTTAAGAGAACTGGATGTTAGAAAAAAGTATGGAATTGAAGTAATTGCCGTTAAAGATATTTTGCTTAACAAATTTAATTTAATTCCAGACGTAGAATATAAGCTATCACCTGATAATGTACTGGTCGTTATAGGAAAGAATGAAGATATTGCAAAAGTAAAGTTATAAATTTACTCTCTCCAGAAAGAAGGTCTTAAAATCATTAACACGGTATAAAGTTCTAATCTACCGAGAAGCATATCAAAACTTAATAACCATTTCCCTGGGTCAGGGACAGAACTAAAGTTTGTAACAGGTCCCGTTGAGCCTAAACCTGGTCCGATATTCCCCATACATGCTGCAACAGAACCCATTGCTGATGTTATTTCCAAACCAAGTATAGACATAATTAATGAACTTAATCCAAAAATAGCAAGATACATGAGAACAAAAGCAGCTACTTTAGTTATAATATCGGGTGAGATTGTGCGTCCGTTCTGCCGGACAGGTAAAACTGCACTTGGATGAATCAAACGTTTTAATTCTAATAAACTGTTTTTAAGAAGAAGCTGATAGCGAACCATTTTCACGCCGCCGCTTGTTGAACCTGCACACGCTCCAAAGAGTAAAAGAAATAAAAAGAAATGGGTAAAGAACGGTGCCCATTTTTCATAATCAACAGTTACAAATCCCGTCGAACTTAATATGGTCATAATGCTGAAAGCAGAATGTCGAAAAGCCGATTCCAGTGTTTGATCGTTTATTAAAAATAAATATAATGTAGTGAGCCCAACGGTAATTAAAATAAAAGTAAAATAAAACCTGAATTCACTATCTTTGAAGTAAAATGATAGTCTGCCATGTAAAGCAAAATAGTGAAGAGCAAAGTTTGTTCCACCTAAAAACATAAAGACAATGATAACATATTCTATAAAAGGAGATTGATAAAAAGCTATACTTGCATTCTTAGGTGAAAAACCTCCGGTAGCAAGTGTTGCAAATGAATGGCACAAAGACTCGAAAAGATTCATTCCACCAATCATTAAAAAAATTGCTTCTGCCCCGGTTAGTATTACATAAATGCCCCATAATCTTTTTGCTGTCTCTCTCACACGAGGATGAATTTTATCTTTTGTAGGTCCAGCTACTTCAGCCTGGTATAACTGCATCCCGCCAATTCCTAATATTGGAAGAATTGCAAGGGAAAGAACAATAATTCCCATTCCGCCAATCCAGTGTGTCATGCTTCTCCAGAATAAAAGTCCATGGGGTAATGCTTCTATATCAGTTAATATAGAAGCTCCTGTTGTTGTAAAACCGGACATTGTTTCGAAGAAGGCATCTGTAAAACTTGGAATACTGCCATAGATAATAAACGGGAGAGTGCCGAATAGAGACATAACTATCCAGCCAAGGGAAACTATTAAATATCCCTCCCTCTTTTTTATTTCTCTGTTATCATTTTTTCTTGTAAGGAACCAAAGCATAAAACCGAAAAATGATGTGCTGATTCCCGATATTAAAATTGCAGGAATATCATCGGTTTTATAATAAATTGAAAAGGG
>MGZZ01000029.1:0-6527 GCA_001802795.1 Ignavibacteria bacterium GWC2_36_12
CATTGTCTTTACAAGCTTAAGTTGAGTGATCTTTATGGAGTGGGAAGAAATATGGAAGTACGTTTACGCCGCAATGGAATTTACACTGTAGAAGATCTTTGCAATGCAGACAGAATTTTGTTAAAGCGCGTTTGGGGTGGAATAGAAGGAGAAAGAATGTATGATAAGCTAAGAGGGAAATTTGTACCGGGTTCTCTTACGCATCGCTCCTCTGTCGGACATTCTCATGTACTTCCGCCGAAGTTGAAAAATAATGAAAGCGCTTATGCAGTCCTTCACAGGCTTCTTCAGAAAGCAGCTATGCGTCTGCGCCATCTCGGTTATTATGCGGGCGCTCTTGGTGTGGTTGTACGATATAAAATTATGAACAACTCGGATGAGGATAAACTGCTATCCGGTAAGTCCGGATTCAGTCATTGGTATTCCAGGAAAATGAGGTGGAAAGATTATATAACTTTTACTTATACACAAAACACAGTCGAGCTTATAAAGGCTTTCAACATTATGTGGGATAGAAATCCTTTTATGGAAAATATTCCGACTGCCGTAGGAGTTGTTTTATTTAATCTTTTACATAAAGATTATACTACTTTGCCCATCTTCGAAAATTATGAAAAGAATAAAGCTCTCTACGGTGCGATTGATTTACTGAACAGGCGTTACGGTTATGCTTCTGTTTATTTCGGAGGTTCACACACAGCCAAATATTCCGCTCCGATGAGAATTGCATTTACACAAATTCCCGATCTTGAAATTGAAGATGACGAGAAGAAGGAGGGGTTTAATTTCAAATCTCAAACCTGCCTGCCGGTAGGCAGGTCTCAAATCTCAAATAATAAATATTCATTCTAATTGTATAAAAATTTTGGGATTTGAGATTCTTCTCTATTGAATAAAAAATTTTAACTAAAATTATAACAACTGTACTGTTTGGAAAAAATCTTAATTGAAGTGTCTTAGGCTGTCTGTAACTTTTTTGATGCCGAGTTGCAGCCGGGGAAAAAACGCTCACCCCGATCATTAAATTTTTCTTAAATATTTAAAATGAAATTATAATGTATTGGCTTAAACTGTTAATAAAAAAGCCTGCTCTTAAAATAAGAACAGGCTAAAGAAAGTTTTTCAGAGCTTTAATTTCTTTACAAAATTACCGCAACAGGATCATTTTTTTCGTATAGTTGAAAGCACCGGACGTCAGGCGGTATAAATAAATTCCACTGCTGAGTGGATTATTGTTATTATCTGTGCCATTCCATCTGACCTCATAAGTACCTGCAGACTGAATTTCATTTAATACAACTCTCACTTTTTCTCCGAGCAGATTAAATACAGAGAGTTCAACATATCCGTTGTTGGTAACCTGATACTTAATAATTGTTTCCGGGTTGAATGGATTAGGATAATTTTGAAACAGTTTAAAATCTAAACTTATAGAATTGGATTCCACGCCTGTCGGAACCGAATTTACTTTCCACAATTCATATCCTGTATAAGGAAATTCCGAATCAAACTCGTAGGAATCAGCCGTGAAAAATAATTGTCCATTTACATTTGTCAAATCTTGAGGATTACTTCCAAAACCAACCGCTGTATGCATATCTTGTACCATTACAGTACCATCGGTCGTTCCGTCAGTCTGCCATAGCTCCCTGCCATAATCTTGAGTCCAGGCAGAAAAATACATTAAGTTATTAACAACGGTAAGATAACCGGGATTTGAATTATTGGCGCGTTCGAAAACGTCAACGCCCGTAGCAATATCTTTTACTAAAAAAGTACCTTCAGCGGTCCCATCAGTACGCCAAAGTTCATTACCATGCTTGTCATCACCATCATCATAAACGAAGTACAGTATCCCATCAAATGCAGTCTGCTCTGTTATGGTAGTGCTCTCTTCACCTTCGGTTAAATCTATAACCATATTAGTTCCTTCCTCTGTTCCGTCGGTTTTCCATAATTCCCGACCGTGAACTCCGTCGCAAGCAAAGAAATAAAGGAGACTATCCACTACAATAAAATCTCCTGGGAAACTGCCATTATTATTTCCACAACAAGGTGTCCCGTTATCTCCACAGATATCTTTTACAAGTACGGTTCCACCAGCTGTTCCGTCTGACTTAAATAGCTCATTTCCTGCATTAGTACTGTAGGCAGAAAAGACGAGTTGGTTCCTGAAGTTGGTTAGGCTATTTGGATATGACCATGCTGCTCCATATACAACGTCATATGTAGGCGTCAAATCAACTACGATGTTAGTGCCTGCTTCCGTACCGTCTGAACGCCAGGTTTCAAGACCACCGATTGTATTTTCACCTGCTGTTTCATTTGGTCCTAAAGCTGCAAAGTAATAAACACCATTTACAACCGCTGATGAAGTGTACCCGTTAATACCGGGTCCGCCATTATTATGATAAGGACCGGGCCAGATATCTTTAACCATATAAGTGCCTGCAGTTGTACCATCGGAACGCCATAGCTCTGTTTCTATTCCGCCTGCTACCAAATCCTCCGAAGATGCGAGGAATAAAAGAAGACTATCTTTAACTGCAAGGTAACTTGGAAAGCCCGAACCTGAACCTACATAAATATCTCTAATCAACCGGGTTCCTTCTGCGGTTCCATTTGTTGCCCATAGCTCACTGCCCAACCCAATCTGAGTATCTGCTGCTCTAAAAAATAATTGATCTTTAAAAACTGTAAATTCTTCATAATTGAAATCAATATCCGGATCATCTAAATCGATGACAAATTGAGTCCCGGCTCTTGTGCCATCAGATTTCCAAAGTCCATAATTACCAGTTTCCGATGCAATAAAATAAGCAATCCCATTTACATCGATAATCTTGTGTGGATTGGATCCTAATCCTCCAGGGCGAATATCTTTAATTAACTCAATCCGCGATTCATTTGAAGAAATCATATTCTTATTGGTTTGAGCTTCTAAATGTGTAATGTAAATTGTGGAAACAAAAAAAGAACAACAAGAAAAAATACATTTTTATAACATTTGTACATATTGTCTCTCCTGATATTGATGGGATAGAAGAATATTAACTACTACCATGAGAATATTTTTGCCAGACAGCGTTACAACTCCCTAAAGCGGGATCTCACGTTGACCCGCCGGAAGGGAAGCTAAGTTATGCAGAACTGCGAATGATTAATTCCTGCCAAGGCGGGATACTTAATTTATCGTCTACACAAGCGAAGTTTACAAATTTATTGATTAGAAAACCATATTTGAACTTGGATAAGGAATCTTTTTTGTTAGTATATTCTCTGAGGTGTTAATAAAAAAGCCTGCTCTTAAAATAAGAACAAGCTAAAGAAAATTTTTCAGATCTAATTTTTCGAGGAAATTACCGCAACAGGATCATTTTTTTCGTATAGTTGAAAGCACCGGACGTCAGGCGGTATAAATAAATTCCACTGCTGAGTGGATTTTTGTTATTATCTGTGCCATTCCATCTGACCTCATAAGCACCTGCAGACTGAATTTCATTTAATACAACTCTCACTTTTTCCCCAAGCAAATTAAATATAGCTAATTCAACGTATCCGTTTTCTATTGTTTGGTACCTGATAACGGTTTCAGGATTGAATGGATTGGGATAATTTTGGGATAATTTGAATTCGGCAGGAACTTTTAGATTATATGCTACACTTGTAGGTCCGGCACTGAGCGAATCCAGCCTCCCGAAACCCTGTGCATTTGCAAAGTCTGGGTCGGTGTCTCCATTCTGGCTCTGTGCATGCGCAAGTAGAAAAACATTTGACGTGACCCAGTTGTATTGAACAAATGAATCGACGGTGGTTGAGAAAACCATCCCATCGAAGATTGTTTGGTTTATCACCTGTACAATTTGTTTGTTTCGAAGACATTCAAAGTCGCCCATTGGGAGACGGATTGTTCCCCAGCCATCAATCGAGTTAACTGTTGTATCTATAGAGATGGTTGCAGCAGCAGGGAAAAAACCTGTGGTATCACGCTCTGTTGTAATCCACGTATTTCCGAAGGCGACAGGCAGTGGTGCGATGGTATCGTTTTGAAAAAAAACAAAAGATGTGTCAAATTCCTCAGAGGAACTTCTTGAACTATCGCCAAGATTAATAAAAAAATCGAGAGTTATGTTATAAAAATTGAAAACTTCAAAACCCGGTTCATCAATGCTTGTTATCCTTTGTGCCATATTGGCATCAGGAAATGTACCGGCGGATCCGGTTTCGTCCGGAGTTAAAAATTCGTAAACCGAAAAAAGAGTGTCTTCAATGACTTGGCTGCGAAAATCCCAGACCTGGTCTGCACCCGGTGAACCGACATCAATCGGGATACTGAATCTTTGGTCTTCAAGTACAATCTGTGTTGAACCAATTTGTCCGAGCAAATCCTCCGGCGCAACTGTAATCTGTGAATATGCCGCATTTGAAAAAGCCAATACCAGCAAAAGCCCAAACGTTAAAAGAATAGTACACTTTGAACTTCTCATTGGACCTCCTTAATTAATTAAATGATACCTTTTCGCATAGAAAAGTAATGTCTATGGTATTATTAGATCGGTGGCTCCTGGACCTGACGAACGATACGAAGTTAACGAAATTGACTGATTTATACAAGCATGCGTAGTTTTCAGTTGCTTGCAATATTAATTCTTTAGAGATTATTCCTTCAGGAAGTACAATATTTTACTTTTTTTCTCTGTTAGAAACATCTAGTTTCTTTTGTTCCATCTTGATAGAAGACAATTAGAATGTAAAACCATTAGAAATAAGAAAAAAACACTAAATACTTTTTTAATACTCTTTGATATAATTGGTTTTATATTATTAAATGTTGTCTTGTATAGTCTTACCTCACTTTAGATTCATAAAAAGATCGGGATTTTCTGATCAATTCGACAATTAACAAGTATTAGTTTTAGTTTCTGAAAAGTCATATTTTTGCATTTAATATTATTTGCCCCGTGGTGTAATTGGCAACACGTCTGACTCTGGATCAGAAAAGTTCAGGTTCGACCCCTGACGGGGCAGCGATAAAAGGTTTGAGAATGATTTATTTTCATCCCGCCTTTGCGGGATTCTTTTTTGCCTACTAAATTAATCTCTTTACAATTAAAGTTCGCCGGATTTTTAGAGGAAAATCACTCGGCTGATCTGTTTGCTTTCACACGGATATCGAACTTCTTGGATAATTTATTTTCGGAGATCTGGAGATCTACTTTTACACCTGTTTTTTTAAGATGGAAATCTCCGGTTGTAACAGTATCAACCATGTATCCGTTGGAAACTGAGCCTGATATAAATGAATCAACCAATGAGCGGGCATCCTCCTCCCGGTTATAAGAACTAGAGGATTCAGACTGGTAAATTCCTTCCGCGTTGGAAACAAAAATCATGTTGTTGGAACCACTTTTGTAAAACATACATAACATCGATGGATTGCTGTTATCCTGGTGAACAGGCTTACCATATTTCTTAATCACATCAGACTGACTCTTGCCAATGTAATTGTGTACATTTATATCCTGAGCAAAACAGCTGACTGGTATAAAGAAATGAATTAAGAAAAAGCTAATAAAGAAATAAAAAATTTTCATTGATTCCCCTTACAAAAATATTTAACAAAAAATTTATTGGATAATATCCCGAAAGGGCAAAACTGAATAGAGAATGAAAAGAGAAATTATTACACATATAATGCCTCACTTGGCAATAATAATGCAAATATCCGTGAAATTGAGCTTATAATCAATAGAAACTGTTCGAATTACAAGTATATACAATGGAATACATCCTTAATACGCTAATTACAGAAAACCAATAGGTATGGCTAACGGAGGTTATATATTTAATAATTTATATATATCAGTATATATTTTGTATTAGATAAAGTATATTGACTATAATTCCTAATTAAATTATTTTGACTCCGGTAACCAAGGATTAAATTTTATGGAAGCTCAATTGTCAACCACTGCACGACACGATAAATTTATATTCAGATTAATAAAAGATTTTTTTACTCCTTATGAATTATGGGGACGACAAAATCGCAATCAATTTTTTGTAGGCTTAATAATAACGGTGGTGTACTTTATTACAAATATTATTTTTAACTCTGCAGTTCCCAGTCGGGCTCCGTTTATGAATTCATCGAACGGATTGCTTGCAGCTATTTTTATTTGTGCCGGACTTATTGTGATAAGATTTTTTGTCGGGTTACTAAAATCGACCCCTTCCCAATATCCCTGGTATGAAAAGTATATGCCGTTGATGATAACGCTATTAGGATTAACGACTCTGGTTGCCATGCAAAATTTGGACGGTAAAGGGTATGATGATGCCAGCTTATGGATAAACATGGTTGTCTTATTAGTAATTTTTATTATTGCTGCTGGTTATTTTGTTGAAGGAAGTAGTCACGAAAGAGCTTTGAAAATATGGTTTGCACTTTTTGGTTATTACTTTTCTGTTGTTGCTTTCTTTTATTTTCTGGAGATGTGGCTATATTAAAAACAAAAAACTAAAAT
>MGZZ01000029.1:6558-7822 GCA_001802795.1 Ignavibacteria bacterium GWC2_36_12
TTCCAAATTGTACTTATAAACAGATATGCTTATTTTTGTTGGCTTTTAAATAGACGCGTTCGTCTAGTGGCTTAGGACATCGCCCTCTCAAGGCGGGGATCGCGGGTTCTCCCAAAGGGATTCCTTCGGAAGAATCCCGCACGCGCTACTAATTTCATCTCTATTCTTAATAATGTTTTATACATATATTCTAAAAAGTCTAAAAGATAAAAGTTATTATTATGGTTCTACCAATAATCTTGATGCTCGGTTAATGATTCATAATTCAGGAAAAGTGCGATATACAAAGGGGCATATACCATATCAAATTCATTATTCTGAAGTGTTTGGCACTAGGAAAGAAGCTTATGCAAGAGAGAGCTTCTTCAAATCAATTGAGGGATACCTTTGGCTAAAATCAAAGATACCTTTGGCTAAAATCAAAGGGAATCATTTAAGATCAATGCTTATAATAGTTCCATTTATTGTTGAACTTATGATTGTATATATCTATTTTTTAGCTTTAGTTTTCAAACTAAATAGGCGCGTTCGTCTAGTGGCTTAGGACATCGCCCTCTCAAGGCGGGGATCGCGGGTTCGAATCCCGCACGCGCTACTAGGTTAAATTTCAAATCGCTAATGCCAAATCTGAATAATTGTTTTTTAGAATTTCGAAATTTTTATGAAACGATACGAAAAACATATCTTCATTTGCGAAAACAAAAGACCTCCGGATGATCCTAAAGGTTGTTGTGCTGATAAAGGCGGTTCGGAAATAAAAGCAAAATTTAAACAGAGACTACAGGAACTGGGGCTTAAACCCGATGTTCGTGCGAATACAAGCGGTTGCCTGGATGCCTGTGAATTCGGTGCCTCAGTTGTTGTTTATCCTGAGCAGGTTTGGTATGGCGGTGTAACAGTTGACGATGTTGAAGAGATAATTCAGAATCACATTATAAACAATAAACCTGTTGAAAGACTGTTGATAAAACATCCAAAGTTTAATAAAGATGCAATTAAAGTCTAAGTCTTCTGCCGGCAAGATAGATAATAAACGGGCTCAAAAGATTCTTTCTATTTTAAAAAAGGAATACCCAAATCCTAAATCAGCACTTGATTATAAAACTCCATTGCAACTTTTAATTGCGACTATACTTGCAGCTCAATGTACAGATGCGCGGGTTAACATCGTAACTAAAGATTTATTTAAGAAATATAAAAGACCTGAAGATTATATAGACGTTTCGTCAGAAGAACTTGAGCAAGATATTCACTCAACAGGCTT
>MGZZ01000030.1:0-478 GCA_001802795.1 Ignavibacteria bacterium GWC2_36_12
ATCTACCACGGCATTCACGAGAGGAAATTCTTTCAAAGCTTTTACGCATGCACTTGCTACAAAAGCCATATAAGTAATTTTAACTCTTTCATTATTTAGATATTCATCCCTGTGGGCTTGAATAAAGTTATGTATCTTAGTCATATCTGCTTCAAGCATAGAAGAAACATGGACAGAAGTATCGCGGCTGTTAACCATGTGCTGCATAATTTTCTGCCGGATATTATCCATAGGGATTTTTTCAATCTCACTGCTGGAATAAACAGGTTGATAAGAAGCAGTTGCAGAAAAAGTTTTTCTTTCTTCTTTTTTAACCGCTTCAATCTTTTCCGGTTGTTTTTTTCTTATTTCTATATAATTCAGAATATCCTTTTTAGTTACTCTTCCGTCCAGACCCGTACCTGTAATTTTTCTTAATTCTTCGATCCTGATATTTTCCTGTTTAGCTATATTCATTACAAGTGGAGAATAGAAACCT
>MGZZ01000030.1:653-7775 GCA_001802795.1 Ignavibacteria bacterium GWC2_36_12
CCTCAACGGTTTCCTGCTCTGCAACAAGGATTTCAACAAGAGTTCCATCTTCCGGGGAAGGAACTTCAGTATCAACTTTGTCTGTGCTTATTTCAAAAATCGGTTCATCCTTTTTTACTTTTTCTCCTACTTTTTTATGCCATTTAATAATTGTTCCCTCCATAACCGATTCACCCATTTTTGGCAAAGCAATATCAATAATATTTGCAGATGAAGTAGTTGTTTTAGTTTCTGTTTCTTTTTGCTCGGGGACTGTCTTTGTAACAGCAGCATCTCCGTTCTCACTTATCACTGCAACTACAGTTCCTACTTCAACAGTATCGCCTTCATTTACTTTAATTTCTTTTAATATGCCATCTGCTGGAGAAGGTATTTCTGTATCTACCTTATCGGTACTTATCTCGAAAATTATTTCATCACGTTTTACTCCTTCGCCGATTTTTTTATGCCATTTGATTATGGTGCCTTCGCTAACGCTTTCGCCCATCTTGGGCATTATAACTTCCATTATTTACTCCTGAGCTTCTTTTTGTATTTAATATTCCAGCAGCTTTTTTATTTCATCATAAATTTGGGACCTGCTTGGAAGAATCGCACTTTCCAGAATAGGTGAATACGGAATATGAGAATCTTTTGCTGCAACTCTTTTTACAGGACCATCAAGATGCCGGAAGCAATTGTCTGCAATTAGGGCAACTATCTCTGCACCGAACCCGGCTGTAAGAGTATCTTCATGAATTACAATTGCTTTACCTGTCTTTTTAACAGAATTAAAAATTGTTTCTTTATCAAGAGGAATAATAGTCCTGATATCAATTACTTCAACAGAATATCCTTCATCCTCAAGTTTTTTAGCAGCTAAAAGAGAATCCCACAAAGATACTCCATACGATATAACTGTTAGATCACTTCCTTCCTTTACAATTTTAGCTTTACCGAACGGAACAAGATAATCTTCATCAGGTTCGGGAGATTGTGCTGAACTTTGCCTGTACAATCCTTTGTGCTCACAGAAAAGAACGGGATCATTAATTCTGCAGGCTGTTTTAAGTAAACCTTTTGCATCTGCCGCATTCGAAGGATAAGCTATAAATATTCCGGGTATGTGAGCAAAGAAGGCTTCAATATTCTGACTGTGATAAAGCCCCCCATGTATATAACCACCAATAGCAACTCTTATAACTACAGGAGCTGCCCAGACGTTGTTCGAACGATAACGAATCGTTGAGAGTTCATCTTTTATCTGCATAAAGCCAGGCCATATATAATCGCCGAATTGAATTTCGACTACAGGCTTTAATCCAGTTAAAGCCATGCCCGTAGCTACACCAATAATGCTGGCTTCTGCAAGAGGAGAATTGAATACCCTTTTATTGCCGAATTTTGTTGAAAGACCTTTGGTAGCTGTAAAAACTCCTCCCTTCTTATCAGCAATGTCCTGTCCAAATATATATAACTTGTCATTTTTTGAAGCTTCCTCATGAAGTGCATGGTTTATGGCATCTACCAAAACAATTTTTTTGCCGGCAGGTTCAGATTTTTCATATTCAAGTTTGTCTTTTGTGTCACTATGATCAAAAATATACCAATCCGATTTGGAAGGATCAGGATCGGGCATTTTTTGGGCTTTATCTGCTGCATTATTAACTTCTTCGGTAACTTCTTTCCAGATTCCATCAATCTCTTCCCTGGAAATTTTGTTTTCGTCGATTAAATGTTTTGAAAGCTTCTCTATCGGACATCTCTTCGAATCTTCATCAAGTTCTTTTTCTTCTCTATATTTTTTCTGATCATCCGATGAAGAATGTGAAAGAAGCCTTACGACCTCGGCTTCTATTAACGCCGGACCTTTTCCACTCCTGATATATTCCACTGCTTTTCCAATTTCTTCATAAGACTCGAAAAAATCTGTTCCATCAATTCTTGCCCTGTACAGATTTGAATAACCGCTCATCATCTCAGCAATTGAACCGTCCTTACCCCCGCTTTGATTTTCGACATGAACCGAAATAGCATATTTATTATTCTCTATTAAGAAAAGTACTGGCAGTTTTTCACGGCTTGACCAGTTTACTGCTTCATGAAATTCTCCTTCACTTGTAGTTCCTTCACCGCTACTAACGTAAGATATAAAATCCTGGCTGGTTTTCTTTGCAGCAAGTGCTGTCCCAACAGCATGTAAGAACTGTGTGCCTGTCGGACTTGATTGAGACGGAAGATTCATGTTCGGGTGTCCCCAATGTTCCGGCAATTGCCTGCCGCCGCCAGATGGATCATCTGCTTTTGCAAAACATTGTAAAAAGAATTCCAGAGGTGTAAGACCAACTGAAAGAACAAAAGCTAAATCTCGGTAGTATGGAAAAAGCCAGTCTTTTTTAGGATTGAAATAAAGTCCTGTAGCCACTTGTACTGCCTCATGTCCGGCGCCTGCAATATGAAAAAAGGTTTTTCCCTGCCGTAACAAGTTCATTGATTTGTTATCGATAGTTCTGGCTTTTATCATCAAACGAAGAATTTCAAGCAGTCTTTCTTTACTTAAATTCAAAGTAGGATTACTTTTACCCGCTTTTCCGTCTTTACCATTGCCGGAAGAGGCAGAGCTACTATTTTTTTCAATTACATCATTCCTGGAAGACTGTTTTTTCGGCATTACAAACCTTTCATAATTTTAGTTATAAATTTTTTCAGTTCGTAATTCTGTTTCGTTTACTTCGTTAACTAAATCATAATTAAATACCAGCTTGAAGTTTTCTAATAGTGAAATTTTTACCTCGGAAATATTAATTTCTTTCCCCAGTTCTTTTTTTAATGAAGTTACTTCTTTGTCAGTTATACCGCAAGGTATTATGCCATTAAAAAGGGTGAGATCGGTATTTACATTAAAAGCAAAGCCGTGCATAGTAACCCACCTGCTGATCTTTACTCCAATAGCAGCAATTTTTTTATTCCCTATCCACACGCCGGTATATTGCGGATTTCTGCTGGCATCCAGGCCATAATTTTTACAGGTTAATATTATTACTTCTTCAAGGGCGCGTAAATATTTGTGCGTATCCTTTTGCCAGTTTTCAAGTTTAATTATGGGATAACCAACTATTTGTCCCGGTCCGTGATAAGTAATATCGCCACCGCGATCAATTTCATAAACTGAGATATTGTTTTTTTCCAGATATTCTTTCCCTCCTATCAGATTTTTTTTATCAGCTACTTTCCCGAGTGTATATGTATGCGAATGTTCGAGAAGAATCAGAGTATCTGAATTTTCTCCTGAAACAACCTGATCAAAAATTGTCTTTTGCAGATCCCAGGCTTCTTTATAGTCTGTAATTCCTAAATTGCAATATGTAAGTGTTCTGTTAGTCATTAGAAATTGGTCATTTGTTATTCTTAGTTATTCACACATCTTCCCTGCCTTGCCGGCAGGCAGGCATTTAACATATTCCATCTTCCATCTTAAATATGAATTACTTCGCCATAAGCTGCTGCGGCTGCTTCCATTACCGATTCAGAAAGAGTTGGATGAGCATGTATTGTCTTTATTATTGAATGACCGGTAGCTTCAAGCGATTTTGCAATGCCAAGTTCCGCTATCATTTCAGTAGCTTCACTGCCTATTATATGTGCGCCTAATAGCTCTCCATACTTTGCATCGAAAATAAGCTTAACAAAACCTTCTCTTTCGCCGATGGCAAAAGCTTTTCCGCTTGCCATAAAAGGAAATTTTCCGATCTTTAATTCATAGCCTTGCTCTTTTGCTTTAGTTTCTGTTAAACCGATACTTGCAACCTGAGGCTGGCAATATGTACAGCCGGGGATATCATCGTAATCAATATCAGGCACGTTCAGTCCTTTCATCTTTTCAACACAATGTATGCCTTCTGCAGATGCAACATGAGCAAGCCACGGAGGACCAATCACATCACCGATAGCATAAATTCCTTTTACGTTAGTTTCATAAGTAGATTTATTTACCTTAATATGATTTTTGAAAGTTTCGATGCCTAACTCTTCCAGACCAAATCCTTTAACGTTACCTACAACACCAATTGCGTTTAAAACTTTATCAGCCGTTAATTCTTTCTTTTCCCCATCAACATTTATTGTTACTTTAACTTTCTTTCCTTTAACCTCTGCATTTTCAACAGTAGCTTTCGTAAATATTTCTATCCCTCTTTTCTTAAAACTCTTGGCAAGAGTTTGAGACACTTCCTTATCTTCAATAGGGAGAATTTCATCGAGCATTTCTATAATAGTTACTTTTGTATCGAGAACATGAAAAAAGTATGCAAACTCTACTCCAATTGCCCCGGCACCAATAACAATTAATTCTTTCGGTTGATCTTCATGACTTAATGCTTCGAAATAGGTAATTATATTTTTATTATCAACTGGAATTGAATCAACAGTCCGTGGTCTGGCTCCGGTTGCAATTATTATTTTATCGGCATTAATAGTGTCAATCTCTGTTTTATTTTCATCGAATATTTTAATCTCATTTTTAGAAGTAATTTTTCCATATCCTTTTATACGATCTATTTTGTTCTTTTTAACAAGCATCTCAACATTCTTAGTAATTCTATCGGAAATATCCCTGCTTCTTTTAATGATTTTTTTGAAGTCATAACTCAGATTATCATGTTTAATTCCAAAATCATCCGAATGATTTTTAATGGTATCATATATCTCCACGTTCTTAAGAAGAGACTTTGTAGGAATACAACCCCAGTTTAGGCAAATTCCGCCTAAGGGACGATAGTCAATTACAACAGTTTTGAAGCCAAGCTGACCAGCACGTATAGCAGCTACATAGCCTCCCGGTCCGCCCCCTAAAATAGCAATTTCATAATTGCCTGGCATTAAATCTAACCTTTTGTTTTGTTTGGATTTGAAAATATAATTAACGAAGCTCTAAAAAAAAAATTATAATACCATCCTATTGACTTATTGGTCATTATATTTAACTTTTTTTGAATAATTATTTTGAAAGTCTGAATTGTAGAATTTCTTTTGAGGAGGTTCTATGATTTAAAACTCGTCAGTGCGTCTTTAACATTTTTGTAGATATCAAATACCTTGACCATGCCGGTTAATTCAAATATGGACTGAACGTCTGAATGAACAGCAATTAATTTTAAAGTCCCGCCCATACTATTAATTGATTTCAAAGCGATAACAAGGGTACTAATAAAAGTGGAGTCGATAAATTCACACATACTTAGATCAACAATAACTTTGCAATTTTCTTCTCTTATATCTTTTAAGAGGAATTTCTTAAACTTTTCGGCGTGTTCCTTTGTAGCACGTGTTAAATTTACGTACTTAATAATAACCCCCTTTTGTTCTTCCTGCTCGAAGTCCATTTACAAGTCCAATAAATTTATGAGGGGATAAATATAGAAATTATTCTGATAAAAGAGGCAACATTTTTTTGAATTGTTTCAACGATTCTGGATTTGCCAAAACGTCTAAATTTTCAACATATTCTTCATTTATTAGCCGGGTCAAAGCTATTTCGACCTTTTTGCCGTTAAGTGTACGAGGGATTTCATCTGCCTGTATAATTTTTGCCGGAACGTGTCTTGGGGAGGTTAAATTTTTTATTTTATTTTTTATCTCTTTGATTAATACATCATCTAAAACATATCTTTCGCTTAATACTACGAATAAAATAATTCTGATATCATTCTGCCATTTTTGACCTACAACAATACTGTCTTTAACTTCTTCCATCGATTCCACAACTCTATAAATTTCAGCAGTTCCTATACGGACACCCCCAGGATTTAGAGTTGCATCTGATCTTCCATAAACTATAACTCCACCTGATTCTGTTATTTCAATATAATCACCGTGTCTCCACACATCAGGATAATAATCAAAGTAAGCTGATTTATACTTCTTACCATCGGAATCATTCCAGAAAAATACCGGCATTGAAGGAAAGCCTTCAGTGCAGACCAATTCTCCTTTTTTCCCAATAACAGATTTTTCCTTCTCATCGAACGCATCTACTTTCATTCCAAGCCCTCTACATTGAATCTCACCAGGGAAAACAGGTAATACCGGATTACCCAACATGAAGCAAGATATTATATCTGTCCCACCCGAAATAGATGATAATTGAAGGTCACTTTTCACATTTTGATATATCCATACAAAACTTTTCTCAGGGAGAGGTGAACCTGTCGACAAAATAGTTTTGAGTGATGAAAGATCAAATTCTTTTCCCGGGTTAATATTCGAATCCTCACAGAATTTAATATACTTCGGACTCGTTCCAAATACGGTTATTTTTTCTTTCTCAATCATTTGCCATAATACTCTAATATCCGGATATACAGGACTTCCTTCATATAAATATATACTTGCGCCCAACATAAGCGAACTTATCAACCAATTCCACATCATCCATCCGCAAGTTGTATAATATGTTATCGTATCATCACTCGTGATGTTTGTATGTAAAAACAACTCCTTAAAATGTTGCAGAAGAGTCCCCCCCGCCCCATGGACAATACACTTGGGTACTCCGGTTGTTCCCGAAGAATACATTATATAAACAGGGTGATCAAAGTTTAATTGCTTAAATTCTATTTCAGTTGAACTATTTCTAAATAACTCGTTTATATACAAATACTTTTTAGTCTTTTTTAATAAATGCCTTTCATCCTTTTCAATACCAGAAAAATCGTTAAAGCGTGGAATAAGAAAGACTCTTAGAACACCTGAGACTTTATCGACAATCTTCTCTATTTTCTTTTTACAATCAATTACTTTTCCATTATAGGAATATTCTTCTGACGCAAAAATTATCTTAGGTTCTATTTGTCTGAATCTATCTAATACAGCCTGAACTCCGAAGTCGGGGGAGCATGATGACCATATTGCGCCAATGCTTGTTGTTGCAAGCATGGCAATTACAGCCTCGGGAGTATTAGCCACAAAACCGGCAACCCTATCCCCTTCCTTTACTCCTAATTGTTTCAAACCATGGGCGCACTTCGCTACCAAAATATAAAGTTGATTATATGTTAATCTAACTGTTGGTGCATTTTCCCTTGAACTAATAATTGCGATACTGTCATTTTTATGGCGTAAAAGATTCTCTGCAAAATTTAATTT
>MGZZ01000031.1 GCA_001802795.1 Ignavibacteria bacterium GWC2_36_12
ACTGAAGCCGGTCTTTTGAATGCTGAAAAAGATGGAAGGCATGTGATAGTATCTGTTAATAAACAAGCTTTAGATGAATTCAATTCTCTAATCTCAGAGACTATTAAGGGATAAAAATTTTTTTAATTAACATATCGAAGAACAAGAATAGTTCCCCTTGAAACCAATTAAAAAAACAAAATAAATTTATACTTTAGGACTAATGAAAAATATTTTTTTACCCATCTTGTTATTATTTGGCTTTAGCCAGGCTTTGCATCCTCAGGATGATCATGGCTTGATTACGGTAATAACTTATAACATACGTTATGCGGGCGATGAAAAATCTGAGGGAATTAATTCCTGGAATAACAGGAAAGAGCTGGTTGCTTCAATTATCAAAACTTACAACGCAGATATTGTAGGTTTGCAGGAAGCATTAAAAATCCAGCTTGATGATTTAACAAAGTTACTTCCCGATTTTACCTGGGTAGGTGTTGGAAGAGATGACGGTGCTGAAGGAGGAGAGTATTCGGCAATCTTTTACAGTAAAAAAAGATTTGAAGTCCTGGATGACACTACAATTTGGTTATCGGAAACTCCTGAAAAACCATCTATCGGCTGGGATGCAGCTTTGAACCGAATAATTACCTGGGCAAAATTGAGAGATAAAACCACTGGTAAAACTTTTTATCATTTCAATACTCATTTCGATCATAAAGGTAGAATAGCAAGGCTGGAAAGCGCTAATCTTCTTAACGATAAAGTTGCTGAAGTTACAGGTAAAACTCCTGCTATAATAACAGGAGATTTTAATTTCAAAGCTGATTTCGGAGGATATAAAATTCTTACCGGTGGCAGGAAAAATTATTTATTCGATACGCAAAAAATTGCTAAGACCGACAGCTCCGGTTCAAACATTACTTTTAACGATTTTGGAAGATTCCTGGAAGAAGGGAATAAAATTGACTATATCTTTATCAGGAATAATATTGAAGTTAACAAGCATCAAATAATTATGGATACATTTGATGGTAGATATCCTTCCGATCATATGCCTGTACTGGCAGAGATCAGGATTAATTGAGCGAGAGTTAGCAGGCTGTTGGGGAAAAATCAATTATTGAATTTAGATGTTATATGATCTTCAATTTTAGAACGTCAAGAACAAGGGAATTTATACAGAGTCTTTAAAACAAGAAACCCTACTGTTTTATCTGGTGTTCGGTTCGGCAAATAGAGTAGTACAAACATCGGGAATTTTCAGCAGGGTCTCCGTTATTTCAATCAGGCTTTACAAACTTTTTCAAATTCTCATCATTTTATCATTCATTAACATTCTGTTCATATTTTCATCACTCATACATACTTAGCAGAATGTAAAGCCTTTTATTCAGAAGTTCCGCCAGGTTCCTTCCCGGTCAGGAATTCTCAGCAAATTCAAAGTCTCAAACATCGTAGCAAAAATCTTAATCATCTTTTCTTTCTCTATCTTCTGAATCATTATCTTGAGTATAAAACTAATCTTTCCAATCCCGTTTAACAATCGAACAAAACGCTATTATGTTGTCGTACTTATACTACCTGTTCACAGGTAAATAAGAAATGCGCCGATATTATTCTTTTAGCAGGGATTTTTTTATTTTCACTCTAAGGATTAATGTGAAAGACCGGGATATGTATGAAAAAGAGATACAGTTTATAACCGATTATAACTTAAATAAAATTAATAATCTTGGATCTTCCTTCACAATTGAAAAGCTTGTTAACCTTGAGCTTCATCCTGCAATAATAAAATACATTTCAGGCGAACTGGATTATCTCATTTATAAAGACCGCAAGATTCTCCTTGAAAACTCTTCATTTGATTATTCAGGCGAAAAATTAAGCGGGTATTTCAATAGCATAGCCGAGGAACTTAAGAAGTCAAAAAAACTTTCGTTTGAAGAAGTTAAAAAATTTGTTGAAAAAGCTGTGGCATTTAACGTTAACTATATAATTCATCCAGTGCCTGTTTTAATAAATTTAATTTTCAGGAATAATGAAGCACCGAAAAATGCTGCCGAAATAAAGGCTTATCTTAATTATATCTACTATTACGATTACTTGAGAGATATACTTAACTCATACTTTGTAAAGAAGAAGCTATTAAGTTTTAATCGTAAGGATTTTGAATTAACAATAAAAAAAATTAATAATGAATTATTGTTACAAAAAGAAGAAGTAATTATAGCCGATGCTGTTGATTCGATAGCGGATTTTTATAACGATGGTGCTGTGAACAAATCTTCTGTTCCTGTTAACCTGATCGAGACATATCTTAAAGGGGAAAATTTGGATGAATATAACACAAGCTTAAACAAAGTTTACAAGAATAGTAAAAAAAAGGTTGATATTAATGAACTTAAGACCGTTCTCATTTCTATATCGGTTTCTTCAAATTTAAAGAAAGAAAAACCTTTGGAGCCAGGAAAGCCTAAAGATAAAACTTTTGAAATGGCTTCCGGCAAGAACAAAGCAGATCAGAAATCTGTATTAGATGAAGAAATTATAGAAGGACAGGATGAAATCGAGGAAATGAAAACCGGTGAGGAAACTTCGGAAGGAAATGAAACCGATGAATTAGTCGAAGAAGTTTCAACCGCTCGTAAAACCAGGTTCAGGAAAGACATCTTCAGTTTTTTGAGTAAGAAAGAAATAGAAAAAATTATCGGTACGATTTTTAATGAAGACAGGGAAGATTTTACCAGCACGATGGAAAAATTAGAAGAGTGCAATAACTATGACCAGGCTTCTGAAATACTTAAAGCAGTTTTTTTTACATACAGGATAAATCCTTACAACAAAGAGGCGGTTGCTTTAACAGATGCTGTTTCAGATTACTTCCACCAGGTTAACTGATGTTTATTGATTATGCCGAGATTGAAGTTTGTGCAGGGAAGGGAGGAAACGGTGCGGTAGCTTTCAGAAGGGAAAAGTATGTGCCTAAAGGAGGTCCGGCTGGTGGGAATGGGGGAAGCGGCGGAAGTGTTGTTATTAAAGCATATCATAATTTATCAACTTTGCTGGATTTCAGATATAAAAAAATTTATACAGCAGAGGACGGCGATCCGGGAGGTTCTTCATTAAAAGATGGTAAAAATGGGAAAGATATTCTTATAAAAGTTCCTGTTGGAGCAATAATTAAAGATGCAGAAACAAAAAAGGTTGTTGCAGATCTTGGTGAAGATGGAAAAGAAATAATTGTAGCAAAAGGGGGAAAAGGAGGGAAGGGAAACAGCAATTTTGCAACCCCAACGAACCAGGCGCCAAGATTTGCAGAAGATGGAAAGCCGGGCGAACAAAGAAAGTTAATTTTAGAATTAAAACTCATTGCCGATGTCGGACTTGTTGGTTTTCCCAATGCAGGTAAATCTACTCTTATATCCAAAATCTCGGCAGCAAAACCAAAAATTGCAGATTATCCGTTCACCACTCTCGAACCCAACCTTGGAATTGTGCGTTACAAAAATTTTGAAAGCTTTACAGTTGCCGATATACCCGGGATAATTGAAGGCGCTCATGAAGGAAAAGGACTCGGTCTGAAATTCTTAAGACATATTGAAAGAACAAAAATTCTTCTGTTCCTGATTGATATAACCTCTGAAAATTACCAGGCAGAATACAATGTTTTGCTTAACGAACTTAAAAGTCACAGTAAAAAACTCGCTGAAAAAACCAAAATCGTTTCATTATCTAAAGCAGATTTAATTGAAGAAAGTGAGATAAAAAAGATTCGGAGAAAGAAGATTAAGAATGCCGATTCGCCTTTGTTTGTTTTCTCAGCTGTCTCAGGTTATGGTTTGCAGGAATTGGTTGATTACTTATGGAAAGCAATAAATATTAAGAGGGATTAGCCTGTAATTTTTTGTAACTAAAGCTAAATCTGGCTATATTTCCCGCCTAAATTTTCTGGGCGGGGTAGCTCAGTCGGTTAGAGCAGTGGAATCATAATCCACGTGTCGGGGGTTCGAATCCCTCCCCCGCTACGGTGAAACAAGGAGAAATAGGATGTATACAATTTTGGTAACACTTTGTGGAATTATAGCTGTTTTTTTGATAATTATTATTTTAATGCAATCCAGCAAAGGAGGCGGCTTAGCCGGTACCTTCGGCGGCGCCGGTATGGGTACTGTTTTTGGCACAAGACGAACAGCCGACTTTTTGAGCAAGGCTACCTGGTGGTTAGGCGGGATACTTTCAGCCCTGGCAATTATTATAAATTTATTCTTTCTGCCGGGTCAGACTTCTTCAGACCAGATTGAAAGTATCATTCAACAATCGGGTCAGCAGAATGTGCCGCAAACCCGAACTGTGCCAGATGAAAATAGTTTTCAGCAAAATCAAAATCAGCAAACACAACCAAACCAATAAAGAAAATTTAACAATCAATAGCGAAGCCCGGATTTTCCCGGGCTTTATTGGTTTAAACTGTAAAGAGCTTCAATTATACTGTCCTGAATATCTCTGTGAAAACGGGCTCCTCCTTTGTTAAACTCGAAGAAAATAGATACAATTAGATCTTCGCCATTATCACAGGATAGATACCCGGCAATTGAAGAAACTCCGTTTAAGGTTCCTGTTTTACCGTGGAAATTATTTTCGGCAGGTGTTCCGATCATTCTTCTTTCAAGAGTTCCATCTATACCTGCAATACTTAACGAATTATAAAAGTCGTCAAAGTTTGCTATATCAAAGTACATTTTTTCAAGCAAGCCTGTAATTGCACCTACGGTCACCTGGTCAAACCTTGAAATACCGGAGCCGTCAACTACAGTTGTACCGTTTGAGAAAATTCCGTTGTCGGAAATAAAAGATATAATAGCTTGTGTTGAATAGAAAGAATTTCCCTGTTCGCCACTTACAACCGCACCGATTGTTTTAAAAAGACATTCCGCAAGAAAATTATTACTTTCCTTGTTTGTCTCTTTAATAAGTTCTCTTAATGTTATTCCTTTTTCGGAAATTATGTTAACATTTTCAGGCGTAATTCCTTTTTCAGCACCCGACCCTACCTCTATGCCCGATTCAACAAGTTTAGTGCGTAACAATGATGAAGCATAAAACGGGGGATCTTCTATATTAACCAGGTAATTTCTTATTCTCCCTC
Source organism: Ignavibacteria bacterium GWC2_36_12 (assembly GCA_001802795.1). Taxonomy (GTDB): domain Bacteria; phylum Bacteroidota; class Ignavibacteria; order Ignavibacteriales; family Ignavibacteriaceae; genus RBG-16-34-14. Next base: position 5,129 of record MGZZ01000031.1, read on the forward strand.
TGCGCACTGTTTGGATTATCTTCCTGTTCCTGTCTATTACCAGTGCAGATATTGGCGGCAGCTTTACATTTGCAACCTCATCCGTTATCCAGTCATCACGTGTATAAACGTTGTCAAAATAAGTATCATCCCCGATAATTTTCCCGGTAATTTTTTTTATTCCTTTATCTTTTAACTCTTCAATCATTGCCTGCAGGTCTTCTTCTGTGAAAACGGAATTGCCATAACCCTTCAAATATAAGTTACCGTCTATTGTTCCGTCGTTAATGTTTTTGTCGTCGCATAAAAGTTTGGTAGAAAGTACAAAATCTCCTCCCATAACAGATAGAGCCGTTGCGGTTGTAAACAATTTAGTGTTTGAGGCGGGTATCATTGAAGCCGTATGATTAAGACTATATAATGTATCTTCGGTTAAAGGATTAAGTATAAGTATACCAGCTTTTGTGGTAAAGGGTAATCTACTAAGTATATTCTCAATTTTGTTCTTTATTTCCTCTTTTGATGAAGCTGAAAGTGTGAGTGAGAATAAAAGGAAGAAAAATAAAAATCTGAAAAGTCTCATAAAATAACCGGGCATATAGCTAAATAATTTGGAATATTTCTTTATAATTTTATTTTTATGCGTAGCTTTAAACAATGTCGTACATTTGTGAAATTAAAAACGAAAATAGAAATTTTATTTTTATGAAAAAAGATCAGTTTTTTATTCACCAATTTAATCTGGAAAAATTTTATGACTGAAAAAAAATCCTTAAAAAAGAAAACTTTACTTAAAGCATATGCAGATATTGAATTCCTGAACTCTTCAGATGCAAGGATTTTAAGAATACTTTCAGAGTTCATTCACCCTCAAAGCAGGTTCAGAAGACTTAAAATAATGGATACAATTGTTTTCTTCGGTTCCGCCAGGTTAATGTCGCGCCGCGATGCAAATAAAGTCTATAACAAATTTAAAACAATAAACCCGAAAAGCACATCGAAACTTGCTGAAGAGTTAAGAGGTGCGCAACATCTTGTTAAGATGTCTAAATATTATGAAGATGCAGTTGAACTGTCGAAGAGATTAACTGAATGGTCAATGGGTTTAAAAACACAGGCTAACAGATTTATTATTTGTACCGGTGGTGGACCCGGAATAATGGAGGCTGCTAACAAAGGAGCAAAGCTGGCTGGCGGCTATTCAGTAGGATTAAACATAAGTATTCCTTTTGAGCAGTTTGTCAACAAATATGTTACTCCCGATTTAAGTTTTGAATTTCATTACTTTTTTATGAGAAAATTCTGGTTTGCATATCTTGCCAAAGCTTTAATTGTTTTTCCCGGCGGTTTTGGTACAATGGATGAATTTTTTGAACTCATTACTCTTATTCAAACAGGGAAAATTAAAAAGAATCTACTGTTAGTTGTGTATGATAAAAAATACTGGAGTAATATAATTAACTTCAAGGGACTTGTAGAACACGGAGTGATAAGCAGTTCTGATTTAAATTTATTTTCCTTTTGTAATACTGTTGATCAGGCTTTTAATATTATTACGGCTCACTTCAAAAAAAATTATCTTAATATAAAGGGGAAAGAGAATTCGGTGCCGAGTATCGATTTAAAATAAAAATGCCTCTTTGTTCAAGAGGCAGAAAAACTATTCCATGTTTTCCACGCGATGTGCTCTTCGCAGAGCCTTCAACTTTTCCATTCGTTTCTTTACAGAAGGCTTTACAAAGAATGTTCTTTTTTTGTATTCTTTAAGAACCCCGGATCTTTCGTATTTCTTTTTAAATCTTCTTAACGCTTTATCAATGGATTCGTTTTCGCCAACGGATATACCGACCAAAAAAATTCACCTCGCTTTATTGGTTTTTTAAGTTATTAAAGATTCAATTAATTTTTTATGTCCCGATTTTTGAAACTCAACAGCAATCGATTTATGCCCGTTTGAAAGGGTCCCTTTGCCGACTACCTTACCAAAGTCGTTCCAGTTTTCATGATAGATTGATTGACCGATCTCATAAGATTTCTGCGGGGAATATTTAATACACTCGTTATTTTCAATTCCTTCGAGAGAAACTTTTGTTTCTTTTACATCTTCAAGTAAATCGATAATCATAGTGTGCTTGCACTTTTTGCATTTAGCCCATCTTTTGTTTTCGTTCCCGACTACTTCTCCCGCTAATTCCATTTTTCTTAAGCCGTTGCAAAAACTGCAGAAAGCTTCGACGTTTTTAATCCTTGCCAATTCTCATCCTTATTTTTTCAATGACAACTGTTAAATATATTGAAGATAGCCTCTATAATCAAGAATTTACTGGCTACTTAGATGTATCTTTCACCTTTGTGACTAAAACTGGTATTTTGGAATATCTGATAACTTTTTCAGCAACGCTGGCGGGTAAAGTATTAAGAATTCCCGTTCTTCCGTGGTCGTAAATAAGATTTTACTTTATCCATTTGGCTATTTTTTTTCTAATATGTTCTGGAGTAGGTTCTTGCGTTAGTTTATCTGAGATTAAGTTTTTGATAAAAGATTGAATTTCAAGGTCTGTGATGATTTCCTTTACTTTTACATCATCATAAAGTTTTTTAAAAAGCATTTTCCTTGCTTTATATAATCTCGACTTTACAACAGATAGGGGAGAATCAGTA
>MGZZ01000032.1 GCA_001802795.1 Ignavibacteria bacterium GWC2_36_12
TCCTTTCATCAATAAAAAAAAGTTAACTAATATAAAATTACCTCTTTTAGTTTTAAGATTATAATGATTATGATTTGGTATTTACAGCCCATTCAAACTGACCTTGTTCGCGAAAGAATTGGGTTAGTAATATAAATGATATAAATTTGGGTAAAAGATTTATCGGCAGATTCATGTTATTCTACAAAAAGATAATTACATACCTTAGGATATCACGCCCCGTTAACGCACTTATCACATTTTTAGTTATTTCAGTTGCCTGTATTATAAGTATATACGGAGATTATTCCGTATTAAAAATAATTCTTGCGGGATTATCAGGTGCACTTACTGCTTCGGCAGGAAATGTTATTAACGACTATTTCGATATTGAAATTGACAAAGTAAACCGTCCGCATAGAGTACTTCCCAAAGGGGAATTAACTTTAAAAGAAGCTTTAAACTTTTATATTTTCCTGACTGGTATTGCTCTGCTGTTTTCAGTTTTCATAAGTCTTCTTGCTTTGCTCGAAGTTTTTTTTGCTGCAGCTCTTTTATTTCTCTATTCATATAGAATTAAGAGAATTCCTTTGCTCGGGAATTTTGTTGTAGCTTTTCTTACAGGCTTCGCTTTTATTTATGGAGGCATTGCTGTTAATAATGTTGAAGCTGCAATGATTCCCGCCCTGTTTGCTTTCCTGATAAATTTCATAAGAGAGATCGTAAAAGATATGGAAGATATCGAAGGGGATAAACAGCAGGGAATAAATTCTTATCCGGCTGTTCATGGTTTTAAGAAAGCAAAAACTCTTATTGTTTTTATTACGATTGTTTTAATTATTTTAACCGTGTTTCCTTTTATACAGGAATTATATAAGATTGAATATTTTCTTGTTGTTATGATATTTGTAAACCCTTTGCTTGTGTATATAATTAAATCCTTATTTGATGATGATTCAAACAAAAATTTGAATAAGTTAAGTAATCTTTTAAAATTAAATATGGTAATTGGGCTTACAGCAATCTTTTTAGGAAAATGAATTCATTCGACAGATCCTTTCTAAAAGAACATATAAAATTAATAGCCGGTACAGATGAGGCGGGGAGAGGTCCTTTAGCCGGTCCCGTAGTTGCAGCCTCAGTAATCTTTCCTGAGAATACAAGAATAAGAGGAGTAAAAGATTCAAAGCTTCTCACGGAAGAAGAAAGGGAAGAGTTGCTTCCAAAGATTTTAAATAAAGCTTTAACATATTCCGTTGCAGCAGTCTCTCATGGTGAAATAGACCGCATAAATATTTTGCAGGCTTCATTGCTTGCAATGTCCACTGCAATAAAAAGATTGAAAATCAGGCCGGATCTTATTTTAGTTGATGGGAATAAAATATTCGGAGGAAATATTCCTGCTCTTCCTATAATTGATGGAGATGCAAAATCTTTTTCTATCGGGGCAGCCTCGATTATTGCTAAAGTTACGCGGGACAGAATAATGAAAAGACTTTGTAAAAAGTTTCCGCAATACAATTGGTCGAGCAATAAAGGTTATGCAACTCGTGAGCATATTGAAGCGATAAAAGTTTATGGTCCGTGTGTACTTCACAGGAAAACTTTTCTCTCAAAAATTCTTATTGAACAAACTGAATTAGAATTTCAGGAAGAACTAATTGATTAAATGATGTCACTCTGAGCGAAGTCGAAGAGTGACTAAAATGGGTTAAATTTTGAAACAAAGCTGGATTTACATTTTAAAGTGTTCAGATGGAAGTTATTATACAGGATGCACAACGAATCTGGAACGAAGAATTCAAGAGCACAATTTTAAGAGATATGATGGTTATACTTCAACAAGGTTGCCCGTTAAATTAGTTTACTCTCAACAGTTCTCAGATATTAATGATGCAATAGCCGCTGAAAGAAAAATTAAAGGTTGGAGCAGAAAAAAGAAGGAAGCTTTAATTAGTGAAAATTTTGACTTGCTGCATGATTTGGCTTAATGTAAAAATGTAACTAATTATAAAAATAAGAAATATTAAAATTCTGTCATACTTCGTCTTCGCTCAGTATGACGATACTTTCTAATCTATAAGTCACCCTGAGCATAGTCGAAGGGTGGCATTATAAAATGACTATAAACACAAAACAATTTGGTGATGAAGGTGAAGAAATTGCAGTCGAATTGCTTGAGGAAAAAGGTTATAAAATAATCGAGCGCAACTACAGGTTCGGCAAAGGCGAAATTGATATTATTGCAATGGATCCCGAAACAAACTTTACAGTTTTTATTGAAGTGAAGTCGAGAAAGAATCTTGAATTTGGCGATCCTGTTTATGCTATTACTAAGAATAAAATCAAGCAGATTAAGAGAATGGCTGAGCTTTATTTATATGATAAAGAAATCAAAGAGATTGACTGCAGGTTCGATGTAATTACAGTTTTGTTGAGAGGAAAACAAAAACCTATTGTTGAACATTATGTGAATGCTTTTATGTAAACAAGCGGATTAATTCCTGAACTTGCTCTTACTCTTGAACTCATATATCTTTTTTTGAGCAGCTTTTTTTAGTATTTTTTTGTTCAGATAAAATCAACGTTTAAAGTGGACTCATTGATTAAAGATAAAGACAATCCTGTAGCATTCAGCAGTTCATTAACTCAGTTTTTTACAACTATTGCGGGGCTTTCCGCTTTCTCTCTAAGATTTTTTAAAGATGTATTTCTTCCGCCTTATGAATTTGGTGAAGTAAAAAAGCATATGGATGAGCTCGGCATTAAAACTATGCCGATTGTTACTGTTACCGGCTTTATAATAGGATTAGTAATTGCAATGCAAAGCCAGCCGGTTATGAAAAGATTTGGTGCGGAATCTTTCTTACCCGGAATGGTTGCTCTTTCTGTTGTGAGAGAATTGGGACCGGTTATTACAGCTTTAATTTTTGCCGGAAGAGTCAGTTCGGGAATTGGTGCAGAGCTTGGCTCTATGCGTGTAACAGAACAGATCGATGCAATGGAAGTATCTGCAATTAATCCATATAAATATCTCGTTGTTACAAGAATACTTGCCTGCACTCTTATTCTTCCAATACTTACTTTATATGTGAACTTCCTTGCAATACTTGGCGGCTACCTTGCAGTTGCGTTATCTGAATCAAGCAGTTTCCAGTTATATATAAATGCTGTATTTAAATCACTTGAATTCTCCGATCTGATTCCCGGAATCCTGAAAACATTTATCTTTGGGTTTATTGTTGGAGCAGTAGGCGCTTTTAAGGGTTACACTGCTGAAAATGGAACGGTCGGAGTCGGGAAAGCATCAACAAGCTCAGTTGTTATGGCTTCACTATTAATTTTACTTACCGATACTGTTCTTGTTAAAATTACGGTGTGGATATGGCCAGGCTGATGGTTGAAGTTAAAAATCTTTCCAAATCTTTTGGCGATCATGTTGTCCTTAATAATATTTCTTTCAATGTTGATGAAGGAGAAAATTTTGTTGTCTTCGGCAGAAGCGGAACGGGTAAAAGTGTTTTGCTTAAGTGCATGGTCGGACTCCTTGAACCGGACAACGGAGATATTCTTATTAATAACAAGAGTGTTGTACATATCCCGATTAAGGAAATGAATGAGCTGCGAAAGAGAACGGGTTTTCTTTTCCAGGGATCTGCACTTTATGATTCAATGACTGTGAGAGAAAACCTTGAGTTCCCGCTTACCCGTAACTTTAATTTTTCAGCAAAAGAGAGAGAAGCAAAAGTTAAAGATGTTCTTGAGAAAGTTGGTCTCTCAAAAGCAATTGATAAAAAACCTGCCGAGCTTTCGGGAGGTATGAAGAAAAGAGTAGGACTTGCAAGAACAATAATTACAGAGCCGGAACTTATTTTATATGATGAACCGACAACCGGGCTTGATCCAATTACATCAAAAGAAATCAGCCAGCTGATAGTCGAGCTTCAGAAAGATCTTAACATAACAGCTATTGTTGTGACTCACGATCTCATATGTGCGAAGATAGTAGCGGATACCTCGATAGTTTTAAGAGCCGGTAAAATATGTTACGAAGGCGAAATTAAGGGACTTGAAAAAGCAGATGACCCATTCTTAAAAAATTTTTTCAGCAGTGAACTTGTTGACGCAGAAGCAGGAGAAATATAATGGCAAAAAAATATTCTACAGTTAAAATCGGTATTTTTATTTTTCTTGGACTAACAATTCTTGCAATTTCAATCTTTATGCTTGGAGATAAAGACGCTCTCTTCAGTTCGACTTTTAAAGTACGGGCTTATTTTCATGACATCCAGGGATTGAAAAACGGCGCTACTGTAAGATTAAGCGGAATTGATGTCGGGACTGTTACTGATATTACTATTGTTAATGATACAACAGGTCGTGTTGAAGTTATTATGGATATAAAAGAGGATGTTGCCCGTTTTATTAAAACCGATACCCATGCATCAATTGAAACTGAAGGCCTGGTTGGAAATAAAGTTGTTGTAATACAGATAGGAACAAGCTCTGCCGAACAAGTAAAAGATGGAGGAGTTATCCAGACAAAAGAACCTGTGGGTTTTGCACAGGTTATTGAGGAGACGCAGGGTATTATGCGTTATACAAAGGACCTTACTAAAAGCCTTTCCGATATTGTTGAAAGGGTAAATAGGGGTGAAGGTTCGATAGGCAAACTCCTTGTGGATGAAGAGCTCTACAAAGACGCCACACAATTAACAAAGAGAGCCGATAAGAGCCTTGAGAATATAACTGCAGAAGTAAGGGAGCTTACAGATTTATTTAATGAGCTTGGTTTGGGCGTTAAGACTGTGCTGAACAATGTTAATTCCGTTGTTATTGATCTTGATACGATTATAGTAGGAATTAAGGAAGGGAAAGGGGCACTCGGTTCGATGCTTGCGGAAGGTTCCGAGTTTGATTCTACTTTTGCAAGTGCGCTTCGGAATATAGAAAAAACTACTTATGATGCACGGCTTGCAGCTTCCAGCCTTGCAGAGAATATGGAAGCTCTTAAGCATAACTGGCTTTTCAAAAGCTATTTTGAAGAGAGAGGCTACTGGGAAAAAGCCGAATACGAAGATGAGATCGATGCCCGCATGAAAGAATTAGATGAAAAGATCAAGATGCTTGATGAAAGAATTGAGACTTTGAGAGCGTTGGGAAATAAGACAGAATAAAGTAAAACGTATAAATTAGCTGACATAATGAATTTGCCAGGTATATAAAATTTCAAAAAATATTTTGTACCTTTTCTATCCGCAGGTAAAAAACGTTAACAAAAATCTTTCCACCATAACTTTTTTCAGGGAAAATTTACGGAATCTGAATTTTGTAAACAAAATTATTTTGTAATTTACTGCCAAAGAAAATCGCTATTCTTAAGCAAATGAAAAATTTTTATCAGGAGATCAAGGAACGTAAAATCCGCAAATGGTTTGCTATATACTTAAGCTCGTGTGTCACTGTTATTGGTTTACTTAATTTATTTAGTTTAAGATATCAATTTCCCCCTAACATTTTTGACTCCCTTCTCATAATTATTATCTTTGGTTTTTTTTCTGTGGCTGTATTAGTCTGGTACCACGGAAAGGAAGGTAAACAAAAGATTAAAAAGCGCGAAATAGTTTTTCATTCCATCATCTTTTTGAGTGCAGTTTTTACAGCATATCTTTTATTTGCCAAAGATCCTGTTAGAATACTGCCATATAACGCAAAAGTGGTCGCTGTTCTTCCTTTTTTAAATATGAGCGATTCGAAAGAAGATGAATATTTCAGTAATGGAATCACTGAGGATATTCTAACAAATCTTTCAAAAATTTCCGACCTTAAAGTAATTTCCAGGACATCGGTAATGAAATATAAGAATACTAATCTGAGTCTAAAGGAAATTGCTAATGAACTTGGTGCGGGAACAATACTTGAGGGGAGTGTAAGAATAATTGGTGAAAAAGTAAGAATAACAGGACAGCTAATTAATGCAAACAATGACGAACATTTATGGGCTGCAACTTACGATAGAAAAATGGATGACATATTTAAAGTTCAGTCGGAAATTGCTGAAAGAATTGCAAATGAACTGGAAGCCCAACTGGTACCGAAGGAAAAGTTATTGCTCGAATCGGAACCAACAGATAATATTGAAGCTTACGCATTCTACCTGAGAGGAAGAGAATTAGCTGAAAGATACACCGATGAAGATAACGAACGCGCAATTGAGTATTACAAAAAAGCTTTAAAGATTGATCCGGATTATGCTTTGGCTTATGCCGGACTTGCTTCATCTTATGATCAAAAAGTGAGAAGATATCTTTACCCGGGCGAATGGCAGGATTCAGCAGTAGCGATGAGTAAAAAATCTCTTGAGATTAACCCGAATCTAGCAGAAGGTCATTCTTCATTAGCAAAAAGTTACGAAGCGAAAGGTGATTTTAAATTATCAAAATACCATTACGAGGAAGCAATCCGGCTTAATCCAAATTTTTCTACCGCCATTCATAATTTAGCTGTTGTTCACTTTGATGAAGGAAACCTGGATGAAGCTTATAAATTAGTAAAGAAATCAATCCTGCTTAAGCCGAATGACATTTTTAGTTATGTCCTGATGGGTGGAATTTATCAGAAATTTGAGTGTAACGGGCTTGCAGTAAAATGGTTTGAGAAAGCTTTAACATTAGACAACGAGAACTTACTCACTTTGCTTTATATTACAGAGCAGTTTATTCTGATGAAAGATTTGCAAAGCGCAGAAAAATATTTTAATAAATTACTCTCAGTTTACACGGGAAATTTTTATGTACTCTTTCTTGGTGGAAAACTCGAAATGCTTAAAGGAGATTATTCAAAGTCAAAGAAATATTTTGAAAAATCCAATTCAATAAATAAGGATGGAGAATATGAATTCGCGTATGTATTGAAGAAAATAAATCGGAACAATGATGCAAATAAAATACTGATGAATGAGATGGAACTTCATCTGGAACAGGAAAAAGAAGTTTCAGAGATATCTAATCTTAATGCCAAAAACCTTGCAGATATCTTTGGAATAATCGGGGATAATGAAAAATCACTTTACTGGTTAAATATTGCAGTAGATAGAGGTTGGACGGGATCCGGTAATAACTATGTTTATCCTTATCTTGAGAGTGTAAGAGGCTCAGATAGATTCAATGAGATAATGAAAAAAATGCAATTTAAAGTTGATTCGATGAAAACAATTGCAATATCATTTGGCTCAGAGTTGAAAGAATGTAATTAATTAACGGTTAGCGTTATAATTCTTTTTCATTTCCTTTTCGAAGCAGACACTGTTTTCAACTTCTGCATACTGTCCGTAGTTTGGAATAAGTTTGTACCCGTTCTTTTTGTAAAGTGCTATTGCTTCCGGCTGTTTTTTCCCCGTTTCCAATATGCACTTTTCATAGCCTAATTCAACCGTCCACTTTTCTAACTCAATTAAAACTTGGGTGGCAATTCCTTTTCCTCTGCTTTCCGGCAACGTGTACATACGTTTAACTTCCATAGTGTCCGGAGAATATTCTTTTATTGCACCGCAGCTAACCGGTTTACCATTTTCGTAAGCAACAACTGTATATTTTATTTTGTCAATCTTATTGAACTGCGCATAGAAAGGATGATCTGCCCCGTCTCTTTCTGCAAGCTCTGCATCGAGTAATTTTACAAGAGAAATGAAATCGGGATTATCGGAGTTGGTTCTTATAATTTTAATCATATTACTTTCATAGTTTTATCGTTCTAGCTAAACTCTTTGTGCAATATTACATATATTATTTCTAAAAGCTATAATAGCCAGAAAAAATTAAATTACTTCATTTCTTCCTCGAAAAGATTAACACCTGATTTTAATCAGGTGGAATGGAAGTAAGTGTAAGAAGCAAGCAACTGTTTCAACAGTTTCTCCAACTTTACTATAAACAGTTAAAACGGTTACTGGTCGTGGATTTCTATTATGTATTTTCACCTAACTAAAGTTAGGTGTTTACCTTAGGTAAATACAGATAACCTTTAATTCCCTCTCATTTCTTTCTCACTCAAAAAGATTAACACCTGATTTTAATCAGTTGGATTGGAAGTGAACATATGAAGCAGATAACTGTTTCAACAGTTTCCACAAAATTTGTGAATGTTATAAACCCTGCCTTTGCCGGCAGGCAGGCGTTAAAACGGTTACTAGTTCATACTTTATATTATATTTGCTTAGGTGTTAATCTTTACCAATATAAATGGGAGGTTTAATATGTCGCTACATTCATATACAAAACTTTGGACTCATATAATTTGGGAAACACTCAATAGGGAAAAACTTCTGAATGAAAAAGCAGCGAAAACTATATCAGAATATCTTTTCAATTATTCTAAAGAGAAAAATATCTTTATGAAGATTAATTATGTTAATCCGGAACACGTTCATGCTCTTATAGATCAGCCTACAAATCTTTCAATGGAAGATATTGTAAAATTATTTAAAGGTTCATCATCTCATTTTATAAATCAGGAGAGAATTATACAGGGGAAGTTTTCCTGGGGGAGAGGATATGCAGCATTTTCAGTATCTGAATCACAATTAGAAAAAGTTGTTGAATATATTAAAAATCAGAAGGAACATCATAGACTTAAAAGTTATACTGGGGAATATGAATTGTTTATGAAGAAGTACGGATTGGGGGATTTAATAAAACCTGCCTTGACGGAAGGCGGCGCTGAAACTCTTGAAGTAGGAACTTAGTTATGTTACCTAACTGAAGTTAGGTGTTAACCTTTAATATAGCTCTTAATAATACCATTCATTTCTTACCCCACGCATAATCAAATTATTACTATTTTAAAGGTTCAGTTTTTCAAATCTTAGCAAATAATTATTTATGCCTGAAAAGAGAAACAATCATACTGACCTGCCTGCCGGCCTGTCTGCCGACAAGGCAGGCAAGGCAGGAAAGAAAATAGTTGTTAAAGGTGCGAGAGAGCATAACTTAAAGAACCTCACTTTTGAAATCCCGAGAAACAAGCTCGTGGTTTTTACTGGTGTAAGTGGGAGCGGTAAATCCTCTCTTGTTTTTGATACGATTTATGCAGAAGGACAAAGAAGATATGTTGAAAGTCTTTCTGCTTATGCGAGACAGTTTTTAGAAAGAATGAATAAACCTGATGTGGACTTTATACAAGGAATTAGTCCCGCAGTTGCAATAGAACAAAAAACAGGTGGACGCAATACACGCTCAACAGTTGGAACCACAACCGAAGTTTACGATTACCTTCGCCTGCTTTACGCAAGGGTTGGGAAAACTATATGCTTCCAATGCGGCAAAGAAGTAAAGAAAGACACAACAACAACCGTTACAAAATGGCTTGAAGAACAACCTGATGGAACAAAATTTTATATCGGCTTTCCTCTTCACGAGCATGAAGGATCAACTGTTCAACAGGAAGTTGCACTTTTAAGAAAGAGGGGCTTCTTCAGGCTCTACTTTAACAATAAGCTTGTTGATCTTACTGAAGACAAAGAAAATCTTCCTAAAAAGAAAAAAGATATAACGGTTATTGTTGAGAGATTTAAAGTGAGCAAAGGCGAAGTGCGTGAGAAGCTTGCAGATTCTATCGAGGTTACTTTTAAAGAAGGTGAGAACAGGCTTGTTATAATAAATGCCGAAACAGGTGACAAGCAGGAGTTTAATAAGTTCTATGAGTGCTGTGGAATAAGATACGAAGAGCCGGAGCCGCGTTTCTTTTCTTTCAACAATCCTTTCGGAGCCTGTCCTGTTTGCCAGGGATTCAGCAAAACAATCGGCATCGATATGAATCTTGTTGTGCCCAATCCAAATCTCAGTATAATGGACGGCGCAATTGCTCCTTTCAGAACTCCGAAATATAGTTCTTATTCGCGTGATCTTATTCAGAATGCAAAACAGTTTAATATTCCTATTAACATTCCATTTAAAGAACTAACTCCTCAGCAAGTTACACTTATCCGTAAAGGATTCGGAACATTTAAAGGAATAGATAAATTCTTTCAAAAGCTGGAAGAAAAAACTTATAAAATGCACATACGCGTTCTTCTAAGCAGGTATAGAGGATATACAACCTGCTCGGCTTGTAAAGGCTCACGCTTGAGGAGAGAAGCATTGCAGGTTAAGGTTTCCGGCAAATCAATTTATGATGTTGTACAGATACCGATTGAACATTCGCTGAAGTTCTTTGAAGAGCTAACATTGTCCGAGTACGATATGATGGTTGGTGAAAGAATTCTTAAAGAGATAATAAAAAGATTAACCTTTCTGAATAACGTCGGTATTGGTTACTTGACTCTCGAAAGAATAAGCGGCACTCTTTCCGGCGGAGAAACACAAAGAATTAATCTTGCCACTTCACTTGGTTCATCTTTGGTCGGTACTTTGTATGTTCTCGACGAACCGAGCATCGGGCTTCATCCGCGTGACAATTTAAAGCTTATAAACATTCTTAAAAATCTCCGTAATATTGGAAACAGCGTTCTGGTAGTGGAACACGATCCTGAAATGATGAAGCATGCCGATGTTCTTATTGACATGGGACCAAAAGCAGGAAGAGAAGGTGGGGAAATTATTTCAATGGGTACTTATGAGGAAATTCTGAAAAATGATAGTTCATTGACGGGAAAATATCTTTCAGGTAAATTAAAAATTCCCGTTCCGAAGAAAAGAAGAAATAAAAACAATAAAGAGATTGAAATTGTAGGAGCTTCTGAAAACAATTTGAAGAATTTAAAAGTTGAGATTCCTCTTAATAAATTTGTAGTTATAACCGGAGTAAGCGGTTCGGGCAAAAGCACACTTGTACACGATATTTTGTACGGCGGGCTTGCAAAATATTTTGGAATGGCACCATCCAAAGTCGGGAAGTTTGAAGACATAAAAGGCAGCAGGTATGTTGATGATGTTGTTATTGTTGACCAGACGCCTATTGGTAAAACACCGAGATCGAATCCGATAAGCTATATTAAAGCATTTGAATTAATAAGAGAAATTTTTGCTTCAACACGTCAGGCTAAAACCAGGGGTTATAAACCGGGATATTTTTCTTTCAATGTTCCCGGCGGAAGATGTGAGACCTGCCAGGGAGACGGCTTCATAAAAGTTGAAATGCAATTCCTCGCCGATCTTTATCTTGAATGTGAAGATTGTAACGGGACGCGTTATAAGAAAGAGACAAGGGAAATTACATACCGGGGCAAAAATTTAGTTGAAGTGTTAAATATGACTGTCGATGAAGCCGTTGAATTTTTTAAAGGAAATGACAGGCTTGTAAAACTTTTACAAATCTTTAAAGAAGTAGGTTTAGGATACATTAAACTCGGACAGCCTTCCAACACATTGTCCGGCGGGGAGGCGCAAAGAATAAAACTTGCATCACACTTAACTGCACAAAGGGAAAAGAAGCACGTACTTTTCATATTTGATGAACCGACAACGGGACTTCATTTTGATGATATATCGAGGTTGTTAAAGTGCTTTAATCTTCTTATCGAAAGGAATAATTCTGTTGTAATAATTGAGCACAACCTCGAAGTGATAAAGTGTGCCGATCATATAATAGATTTAGGACCTGAAGCCGGAGAAAAGGGCGGAGAGATTGTTGCAGTCGGAACTCCCGAACAAATAGCAGCAAATGAAAATTCTTGGACAGGTAGGTTTTTGAAAGAGTATTTGGATTGAGTTCCGGGGTATAAGGTATTTTTATTGAATATTGAGAGTTGGGAATTGAAAATTCAATTACCAATAAACAACGCTCAATGAAAAATTTTCAATTATTGTGAACAAAACAACAAATAAATATTTTCCCAATTATGGCTGGGCAGGATTATTCCTAATCATTCTTTTCTGGATATTAAACTGGTCTTTGGATGGATTAAGAACTCATTGGGGGTTCTTCCCTTTATGGCTGGGCTATACAATTTTTGTTGATGCAGTTGTCTATTCAAGGAAAGGAACTTCTCTTATAGCAAGAAATTTGAAATTATTTATCGGCTTATTTCTCATTTCTATCCCTTCATGGTGGTTATTTGAATTATATAATACCATAACCAACAACTGGCTTTACGACGGCAGGCAATTTTTTACAAACATCGAATATTATCTTCTGGCTTCCTTAAGCTTTTCAACAGTAATGCCTGCTGTTTTTGAAACATCGGAACTTGTGGGAACATTTAAATGGATAAATCATTTAAACATTAAAAGGGAAATAGAACCTTCCCTTAAAACCGTTTGGTTTCTTATAATTACAGGAATTCTTGTTCTTGTAATAATTATTGTATTTCCCGAAATTTTTTATCCTTTAGTCTGGCTTTCCGCTTTTTTGATAATAGAACCAATCAACATCTTAATGAAGAATAATTCAATTTTTGATTACACAGCTTCAGGTGAGTGGAGAACAGTTTTAGCTCTTGCATTCGGTTGTCTTATTTGTGGTTTTTTCTGGGAAATGTGGAATTACTATTCCTATCCGAAATGGAAATACAATCTTCCAATGTTAAATACTCTGCACGTATTTGAAATGCCTTTACCGGGCTATATAGGATACCTTTTTTTTCCTTTTGAACTTTTTACAATTTATAATTTTATTACAGGTATATTTGGTATAAAAGATAGCAAAGATTTTATCCGTCTTTTATCTACATAAAAATTCCTTCAATGATAATTAAAATATTTTTATATAAATTCCTGTAAAAGTTATTCCGGGTAATATCTAAAATTAAATACTATGGCGTGGTTAATATTATTCATTGCCGGACTTTTCGAAGTCGCCTGGGCAATAGGCTTAAAATATTCCGAAGGTTTTACAAAACTTTGGCCGAGTATTTTTACCATCGTTAGTATAATAATTAGCATGGGTTTGCTTGCGTTTTCACTCAAGTCTCTTCCTGTAGGAACTGCCTATGCTGTATGGACGGGAATCGGTGCTGTAGGTACAGCAATATTAGGAATTATTCTCTTTGGCGAATCGAAGGAGTTGATTAGAATATTTTTTATTTTGTTAATTGTAGCGGGCATAGTAGGATTAAGAATATTTTCAGGAAATAGTAATGCCTAAGAGAAGCGCAGGTTTGGTTGTGTTTATTGTTAGGGATAATAAAATAAAAATTTTATTGGTTCATCCCGGCGGTCCTTTTTTTACGAAAAAAGATAATGGTCACTGGGGAATACCAAAAGGGCTGGTAGAAAATAATGAGAATATTCTTGATGCAGCTATCAGGGAGTTTGAGGAAGAAACGGGCATTAAACCGGAAGGTGAATATATTTCAATCGGGGAGATTAAACAGAACAGCGGGAAGATTGTTCATGCATGGGCACTTGAAGTTAAGGATGATTCTTTACTGAACTTTAAAAGCAATACTTTTGAATTAGAATGGCCTCCCGGTTCCGGGAAAAAGCAAAGTTTTCCTGAAGTTGATAAATGCGGTTTTTTTACTTTAGAAGAAGTTGAAAAGAAAATAACTCCATCACAGATTCCTTTAATAAATAACCTTAAAGCTCATCTTAAAATTAACGATTAGTATATATGAAAAGCATAATCCTTACAGTTATATCTCTCCTAATAATTGTCGGCACATTCTTTATTGATCTTCCGGGAGAAAAAGATGCAGAACCTGTTCATGGAAAATATACAATAGTAATTCATGGAGGCGCAGGAACAATTAATAAATCGATGCCTGACTCAATAAAAAAAGAATATGTGAAATCGCTTTCTGAAGCTTTAGCAATAGGAAAAGAAATTCTTGCGAAAGGCGGAAAAAGTCTTGATGCTGTAGAACAGATAATCAGGTATTTTGATGATGATCCTAAGTTCAACACAGGCAAAGGGGCTGTATATACTTCTGAAGGAACACACGAACTGGATGCTTCTATCATGGATGGAAGTAATCTTTCAACAGGTGCTGTAACACTTATAAAACATGTTAAGCACCCAATATCTCTTGCAAGATTAGTGATGGAGAAAACCCGTCACGTTTTATTGGGCGGAGAGGGAGCAGAAAAGTTTGCAGAGAAAATGGGAATTGAATTGGTTCCGAATGAATACTTCGATACGGAAATAAGATACCAGCAACTTTTGAAAATAAAAGAGAAAACCGAAACCGTCGGCTGTGTTGCTCTTGATAAATATGGAAATCTTGCTGCCGGAACGTCCACAGGAGGTTTGACTAATAAAATGGCAGGGAGAATTGGTGATTCACCTTTAATAAATGCCGGAACTTATGCCAACAATAAAACCTGTGCTGTTTCCGGAACCGGAACCGGCGAAGAATTTATTAGAAATACTGTTGCCTATAATGTGTCGGCTTTAATGGAATTTAAAGGAATGACTTTAAAAGATGCCGCCAATGAAGTTGTTTTTAACATCCTAAAAAAAGATGATGGTGGAATAATAGCCGTAGACAAAGATGGAAATTATGCTGCACCATTTAATACTTTAGGCATGTACCGCGGTGTCGCAACATCGGATGGAGTTTTTGAAATAAAAATCTGGGAATAAAAATGAAAAGACCTTCAAACGGAGATTATGCTCCTTTCTATGCCGGGTATATTAAGAATGTACCTGACGATGTAATTAAGGCTCTTGAAGATCAGCTTTACTTAACAAATACTTTTTTCAAAGCGATTCCGGCTGACAAAATAGATTACAGATATGCCGAAGGGAAATGGAGTATTAAAGAAATTGTCGGGCATCTTATTGATAATGAGAGAATAATGTCTTACCGGGCTTTATCCATTTCAAGAAATGAAACACAATCTCTTCCCGGCTTTGATGAGAATGATTATATGAGAGAATCAAATTATTCCAAACGTAATTATTATGATATAGTAGATGAATTGAGAAAAGTGAGAGAGTCAAATCTTCCTATGTTCAAAAGCTTTTCTGAAGAGATTCTTGACAGAAGGGGAGTTGCCAATAATTCAGAAGTCACGGTAAGAGCACTTCTTTTTATAATTGCGGGACATGAAATCCATCATATTAATATTGTGAAGGAAAGATATTTTAATAAGAGATAATTACAAAAGCTTAAAAATCTCTTTAATAATTTTTTCTGTTGCTCCTAAATTTTCTTCAATATATCTGAGAGAAATTTCTTTTTTAGATTTCCTGAGGTCATCATTGTTAAACAATGTTCTTAACTCTTTGTAAGCTTCTCTCTTGTTGCGGACGAGTATTCCACTTCCTCTTTTTTGTAATTCTTTTGGTTCCTGCGAGTTCTCAATCTTTGGTCCGAATAAAACCGGGATACCATAAACTGCTGCTTCAAGAACATTATGAACATTGTGCTTGAAGCCTCCGCCAACAAAAGCAACATCTGCATAAAAATAAAGTGTTGATAATATTCCGATTGAATCAATTATAATTACTTTTTCATTTTTATAATTATTCAAATGAGAAAATCTTATCGTCTCTACATATCTACCAACTTCATTTTCAATGTTTTCGATATTCAGAAGAGTTGGCTCATGTGGAGCGATGATCAGCATAATGTTCCCAAGAAATTTGTGCAGTTTTAAGAAAACCGGTAAAATAATTTCTTCGTCTGCATTCCAGGTACTTCCCGCAACAAATACTTTTTTCCCTTTTAGAACTTCATCTTTAATTAAATGGGTTTGTTTTGCTTTAAGGCTTTTTTGATAAACCCTGTCAAACCTGGTATCTCCAACTACCTTAAGTTGTTCATCTGTACATCCGAATCCCTTGAATCCGTTAGCATCGGTTTCTGAAACAGTAAGAATCTTAGTTATCTTTTTAAAGAGTACCTCGTGGAAACTCTTTATCAACGGAATTTTCCTGGAAGATCTTTCTTTCATTGTAGCATCGACAAGCAGCATGCGTATTCCAGCTCTTTTCATTTCCCGGATATGGTTAGGCCATATGTCGTATCTCATTATTACAGCCAGGTCAGGCTTTACTAAGCTGATAAATTTTTCGGCGTTTGATACAGTATCAAAAGGGATGTATGAAACGAGGTCGGCGTAAGGATATTTTTTTGAATTTATATATCCGGAAGGGGAAAAGAAAGTCACAAGTATATTTACATCGTAACTTTTTTTTAGTTCTTCGATGATAGGTTTTGCCTGTTCAAATTCTCCTAAGGAAGACGAATGAAACCAGATGAGTTTCTTTGGTTTATTAAGAGAAGCAGCATCAATAATAAGATTTTCAAAAATTCTTTTTCTTCCCCTTAATCCCGTACGGATTTTAGAATTGAAAAGACTTCCAATCAACAAAGAGATGTAAAGAGGCGGCAATATGAATACGTTATAAAAGAGGAACCAGGTTTTAACCATTAAGAATTTATTAGTTCAATAAGTTTATTGAATGCGATTTCAGGAGTCAGTTCAAGCATACATTTAAAATGTTTTTTAGGACAATTGTTTCTACCTATGTGCGTACAGGGTCTGCAAGATAATGTTTTGTTTTCTAAAATTTCAGCCAAAGGCTGATAAGCCCCTGGCTTAAAATTCTTGTTCCTGTAAGGGGTAAATCCGAATTCTCTTACAGTTGAACCAAAGAATGCTAAAACAGGAACTTTAATAGCACAAGCTGTATGCATTAGACCGGAATCATTACAAACAACAGCTTTGCATTCTTTCATATTTACAGCAGTAAACAACAAATTATTATCATTACTAAAATCGATTGAACCGGGAATGCTTTTTGAAATTTTCCCACAAACTTTTTTATCTTCTTTCCCGCCAAATAAGACAGTAGTTTTCCCTTCATCGTTTAATTTTTTCCCAAGGTTTATATAATAATCTTCGGGCCAGGTTTTGGTAAAATGGCGGGAGCCGGGAGCGAAACCGATATAATCTTTTTCTCTTCCGTTTATTGAAGCTGTTTCATTTCCTGTAAACAGGTCTAATCCGTCTCCATCCAGGTTAAACCCGTCAACCGATTCTGCATATCTTTCAGGAATCTGCCCTGAATCTTTTAACCTGTTTATTTTAAAATTTACAAGCAGAAGCTTATCAAGAGTTCTTTTATTGAAAGTTTTAAGGTTACTTGTTTTTAGTTTTTTCCTGATTCCCGCACTTCTAAAATTATTCTGTAAATCAATCACAAGATCGTAACTGTTTGAGCTCAATTCATCCGGAATGTAATTGCTATCATTTCTTTTGAATAAAAAAAGTTTATTGATGTAGGGATTGTTAATCAGTACATCTTTGTATTCTTCTCTTAAGAGATAATCAATTTTAACATGAGGAAACATTTTCTTTATTGACCTGATTAGGGGTGTTGACAGGAGTATGTCCCCGAGGGAACTTAACCTGACGATCAGGATTCTGTCTGTGTTATTAAAATTTATCAAGCTTAAATAATTAAATTACTTCACAAATCTAAAAAATTTGACACTCCCTTACCAAAGAAAAACCTCACAAAGCTTAGAGTTTTTATTTAAAAATAATTGAAAACGAGGTTAGGGATAGTTATCTTTGACACAAAGATAAGGATATTTAAATGAGCACTTTACCCCCGCCTTCCGTAAAAAAATCTGCAGAGGATTCCCTCGAGTCGAAAGTTTATACCATTGTTGAAGGTCTTAAAGATTACATTCCTGTAATGAATGACAGGAACAGGCTTGGATTCGGTCTTTACAAGTATATGAAAGGAGAAGGAGACAAACCTGAAATATTAGTTAAAACATCCAAGTTAAATGTAAAGAATATATCTTTGGATGAACTGGCTCAAAAGATTAATTCCGCACTTTCAGGTTTGAAATAATCTTATCATCTCTTCTTACCAGGAGAAAATGTTTTTTCTTCTTTTGCCATAAATTCTTCAACCATTCTAACATCGTATTCGCTGCCTATAAAAATCGGAGTTCTCTGGTGAAGTGTTCCCGGTTTTATCTCAAGAATTCTTTGTTTCCCGTTTGACGCTCTTCCTCCTGCGGCTTCCACTATAAAAGACATAGGATTGCATTCATACATTAATCTTAACTTTCCGTTCGGGTTTCTGGAATCTGCCGGATACATATAGATACCGCCGTAAAGCAAATTCCTGTGAATATCTGCAACCATAGAACCGATGTAACGTGATGTATAAGGGCGTTCGGAATCATTATCTTCTTCCTGGAGCCACTTGATATATTTTTTAAGTCCCGGATGCCAGTACAAATAATTACCTTCGTTAATACTGTATATTTTCCCTTTTTGAGGAATTCTAATACTCTCGTTTGATAAAAGAAATTCTCCGAAGGAAGGATCCAAAGTAAAGCCATGTACACCGTGCCCGGCTGAGTAAACCATTATCGTGCTCGATCCATAAACGATGTATCCGGCAGCAACCTGCCTTACTCCTTTCTGGAGGCAATCTTTCAACGTTCCCGGTTTTCCGTCAGGTGTAATTCTTTTAAATATAGAAAAAATAGTTCCAATACTTACATTTGCATCTATATTGGAAGAACCGTCAAGAGGATCGAAGAGAAGAACATATTTACCAACCTTAAACTTTGCGGGAATATGAATTATATCTTCTTCCTCTTCAGAAGCCATAATGCAAAGATGACCTCCATGATCCATTGCATTGAACATCATGTTATGAGCAAACATATCCAGCTTTCTTACGTCTTCGCCGTGAACATTGCTATCGCCGGTAAAACCAAGTATGTCTGCAAGTCCGGCTTTATTTACTTCAAGAGAAATAACCTTTGCGGCTAATGAAAGATCGTGGAGAAGTTTTGAAAGTTCGCCGGTCGCTTCCGGGTGGAGTTTTTCCTGCTCGATTATAAAACGGGAAAGAGTCATAAATCTTATTTGCGGCATTTATGTTCTCCTTAAAAAAATATTTTTGAAAGGATCAAACTGCTTTTACTATTTCCTGATCTTTATATTGTAGCTGATACAGTTTATAATAAATTCCTCTTTTTGTCAGGAGTTCCTGGTGGTTTCCCGTTTCTCTTATTTCTCCTTTATGAAGGACAATTATTTTATCCGCGGTTTGTATAGTTGATAACCTGTGAGCGATAACTATAGCTGTTCTGCCTACCAGAAGGTTTTCAATCGCTTTCTGAATCAGGATTTCGGTTTCTGTATCGACACTGGAGGTTGCTTCATCGAGAACAAGAATTTTGGGATCATAAGCCAGGGCTCTTGCAAATGAAATAAGCTGCTTTTGTCCTACGCTTAAAGTAGCGCCGCGTTCTTTAACTATTTCATCATATTGAGCAGGCAGCGTTTTAATAAATCTGTCGGCTCCTACAAACTTTGAAGATTCGATAATTTTATCATACTCAATTCCATCATTATCCATATTTATGTTTGTCTTAATCGTTCCCGAAAAAAGAAAAACATCCTGAAGTACAATCGAGATATATTTACGAAGCTCTTTTTTATCTATCCTGCTTATGTCGTTTCCATCAATAAGTATAGTGCCCCTGTTTATGTCGTAAAACCTTGTTAATATATTTATAATGCTTGTTTTGCCTGCACCGGTATGCCCTACGATCGCAACTGTTTCACCGGGATTTATTTTGAACGAAATATCTTTGAGAACATAATTCTCATCATTATAAGCAAACCATACATTACGAAATTCGATTTCGCCTTTTATCCGTTCAAGCTTAACGGGGTTTTCAGGATTTTTAACAAACGTTTTATTATCAAGCAGCTTAAATATTCTTTCGGACGATGCCATTGCAGTCTGCATTATATTATATTTTTCAGATAAATCTCTTATCGGTCGGAAAAACATTTCTGTATATTGGATGAATGCAAATAGAACACCAATAGTCAGACTTCCTCTTATTATTCCGCCTCCTCCGTACCAGACGATTAAGCCAACAGCTATTGAGCTCAGTAACTCCACTCCCGGATAGAAAATAGCATAATAAAAAATTGATTTTATATTTGCCTGTCGATAATCATTATTAATATTTGAGAATTTCTTTAGTTCATCTTTTTCTTTCCGGAATATCTGTACAACATTTATTCCCGTAATATGTTCCTGCATGTAAGAATTCAGTCTTGCAAGATGAAGCCGTACATCCCTGTAACTTTCCCTTACTTTTTTTCTAAAAAGAAAAGTTCCATATATCAAAACCGGAAGAACTGAGAGGGTAACGAGGGAAAGATTAATATCCATGAAAAACATAAAAACAAATATCCAGACGATTATAAAAACATCACTGAATACCATAACAATACCGGATGAAAAAAGTTCGCCGAGTGCTTCAACATCGTTAGTCACTCTTGTAACAATTCTGCCGATAGGTGTTTTATCAAAAAACTTCAGAGCAAGTTTCTGTGTATGCGTAAAAAGCTGGGTACGCAAATCATAAAGTGTTTTTTGTCCGAGGTATTGTGTGTAATAAGTAAGGAAAAATTGTATTACTGCCTGAAACAAAAGACTGGCAAACAGGATTAAGCTTATTATAATTAAACCGTTATAATCGGAAGCTGCGATATAGTCGTCTATTGCAATTTTAGTAAGATAAGGACGAAGAGGACCCAAAGCAGCAACAACGATATTCATTAGGATAGCGAAAATAACATACTTCCGGTATGGTTTAATATAAGCCAGCAAACGCTTCATTAAATGTGAATCGTATGCTTTTCCAAGTACTTCTTCTTCGCTGTGATAATCCTGAGACATATATCTAATTCAGTTTATGTTGGAACCTTCAAGGTCATGGTTTCGAAAACGATGTGTTAACCTTGAAGGTTAGAATCAAATTACTTTATGATAATTCTTTCCTTCGAGGAAAGAAATAATATTTTCCACGGTCGTGTCTAGTATCCTCTCAATAGCTTCCATAGAATCGAAAGCTATGTGAGGGGTGATTATAACGTTCTCTCTTCTTAATAAGATATTTCTTTTCAATAGTGTTTCTAAATGCTCTACCGAAACATTCTTCGTCAGCATCTGGTTTTCTTCTTTTAAAAGTTCTTCACCTTCGAAAACATCAAGTCCGGCTCCGCTAAAGATATTTTTCTCAATTGCATAATAAAGAGCTTTTGGTTCAATAATCCCGCTTCTCGCAGTGTTTATAAACAAAGCACCTTTCTTTACCTTTTTGATATTGTTCATATTAATAAGATGATGAGTAAACTGGTTGTAAGGACAATGAAGAGTTATTATATCGGATTTTTTCAGAAGCTCATCGAGTGGAACATAGTTAAAATCAAGCAGCTCTGTTAAAATATGATTTGGCTTTGAATCGAAAGCCATTATTTCCATTCCAAAGCCTTTGGCAATTTTAATAACGTGAACTCCAATACTTCCTGCACCTACAACACCGAGAGTTTTTCCTCTTAAATCGAAGCCGCGTAATCCTTCGATAGAAAAATCATTGCTGCTTGTTCGTACATAAGCCTTGTGGAGATTTCTCGACAAGGCGAGAATTAATGCAAAAGTGTGTTCGGCAACTGTATTTTCTCCGTAGTACGGAACATTTGCAACGGCAACTTTTCTTTTTTTTGCAGCAGTTAAATCTATATGATTAAATCCTGTGCTTCTTGTTGCGATTAGTTTTAATTTTTTTATTTGTGAAATGATCTTTGCAGAAACAACAGAGTATATAAAAGGGGAAATGACACTCGCATCTAAAATAGCTTTGGAATCAAAACCATCTGTCAACGGTTCCTGGTAGAACTGAAGATCAAAATTCCTGCTTAGTTTTTTCTTTATGTAATTTTTTTCTTTTTGAGTTACTTCAAAAAAAGCAATTTTCATTTTTGTCATTTGTTTCCTCAGCTCAATTCTTCAAGTTCTTTTTCTAACAGTTGTTTGAAGTGAAGATCAGCATAGATGCCACCAAGTGCAACCAATTCTTCATGTGTTCCTTCTTCGGCAATCGCTCCATCTGAAAGGACAATAATTTTATCTGCATCTTTAACTGTAGAAATCCTGTGGCTGATAATTATGCTCGTTCTGCCTGTCCTGCCTGCCTTGCCGCCAGGCAGGTTTGCAGGATTTCTCATAAAACTTTTTAGGCTTTTAAGAATTTCTTCTTCTGTGTTTGTATCGACTGCCGAGAAAGAGTCATCTAGAACCAGGATTTTGGGATTTATAGCCAAAGCTCTTGCGAGAGAAGCCCGCTGCTTTTGTCCACCGGAAAAAGTTATTCCTCTTTCTCCAACCATCGTATCATATTTTAGAGGAAAGTCTTCAACGTCTTTGTCGAAGTGGGCAATTTTAGAAACTTCAAGAACAGTATCTTTGTTTATTTCTCTTAATCCGTAAGAAATATTATTCATTACGGAATCGGAAAATAAAAATGATTCCTGCTGAACAACGCCGATTTCTCTTCTTAATATGTTCAATGGTATAGTTTTTATGTCCCTGCCGTCAATAAGAATTTGTCCTTCGGTTACATCGTACAGCCTTGGTATAAGATTAATAAAAGTTGTTTTCCCAACTCCGGTATATCCCATAATTGCAGTTGTAGAGCCTATTGGTATTTTAAGGTTAATCTCTTTTAATATGTAAGGATGATTTTCGCTGTACCTGAAAGAAACATTTTTAAATTCTATTTCTCCTTTAATTTCTTTTATTGAATTATCGGTTGTCCCGGAATCATCAATTTCATAAGGCTCGTCTAACATTTTATTCAACCGCTTCATACTTGCCTCAGCCTGCTGTATAATATTAATAACCCATCCGAATGCAATCATAGGCCATATTAGAATGCCGAGATAAATTACAAATGCAGTAATATCGCCGAGAGTTATTTCCTTTGAGATAACAGCGCTTCCACCGATCCATATTACGAGAATTATTGATAAGCCTGTAATGAGAAACAGGAACGGCATTATTGCCGCCTGAACTTTTGCCAGGTTCATATTCCTGCTCAGGTATTCCTGGCTTAGCTTGTTGAATTGTTTGATTTCATTTTCTTCACGCACATACGATTTAATAACTCTTATTCCTGAAAAATTCTCCTGTGCTTTTGTTGTTATCTCGGAAAACTTTTCCTGTATTAGTGTAAACTTTTGATGAATCTTCTTGCCGATTTTATACACAACAATTGAAAGAATAGGTAAAGGTAAAAGTGTGTAAAGAGTCAGCATCGGATCGAGAGATATCATGATAGCGAGCACAATTACCAATCTTATAAAAGTATCCGTTGAATACATAACTGCCGGACCTAAAAACATGCGTACTGCATTTATATCATTTGTTGCATGAGCCATTACGTTTCCGGTAGAATTATTCTGAAAGAATCTGAGTGGAAGATGCTGAATGTGATTCCAGAAATCGTATCGAAGATCGTATTCAATTTCTCTCGAAACCACGATAATA
This sequence comes from Ignavibacteria bacterium GWC2_36_12, assembly GCA_001802795.1. Taxonomy (GTDB): domain Bacteria; phylum Bacteroidota; class Ignavibacteria; order Ignavibacteriales; family Ignavibacteriaceae; genus RBG-16-34-14. Next base: position 23,251 of record MGZZ01000032.1, read on the forward strand.
GTTTGCCGGATATAAAACCTGAAAACGCCCGCAAATATTGATGCTCCAACTATAAGCAAAGCATAGTTTACAAGTTGTTCAACGGTTGTGTTTTGCTCTATCGCATTAATTGTGTCCTTTAGAAGAATAGGTACGTAAACTGTACCAATATTTGAAAGTAGGATAAAAACAAAACCCCAGTAGAGTTTCTTTTTATACCTTATAAAATATTTTTTTAAGGTGAAGAGATTTTTCATTTATCGAGTTAAAATTATAACCTGTCTGCCACTAGCAGGATTGAGAGCCCAAAAAATTATTTTATGGCTTCGGATTTTACCTTAATCAATGACGTTAAAATTAGTATAATTCTGTAAAACTTCCGGTACTATTACTTTTCCTTCAGGAGTTTGATACATTTCAAGCAAAGAAACCATCAGCCGACTTGTTGCAAGACCCGAACCGTTAAGAGTATGAACAAATTCCGGTTTTTTTGTCAGTCCATTTTTGAACCGGATGTTTGCTCTTCTCGCCTGGAAGTTTTCAAAATTACTGCATGAAGATGATTCAAGCCACCTGTTTTCTGCAGGAGACCATGTTTCTATATCATAACATTTTGCTGCCGCAAAGCTTAAATCACCTGTGCAAAGTAATAAAATCCTATAAGGGATTTTTAATGCCTGCAGAATATCTTCAGCATCTTTAACAAGTTTTTCAAGTTCATCATAAGAATTTTCCGGTTTAACAAGCTTTACCATTTCAACTTTGTTAAACTGGTGTACTCTTAAAAAGCCTTTAGACTCTTTTCCGTATGAACCCGCTTCACGTCTGAAGCAGGCTGAATAACCAACGTGTTTTATCGGAAGTTCATTTTCATTAATAATTTCGTTGCGGTAAATATTTGTAATTGGTACTTCAGCAGTTGGAATAGGATACAATTCATCTTTTTCTATGTAATACATGTCCTCAGCCATTTTGGGCAATTGTCCCGTTCCTCTCATTGAATCACTATTGACAAGAAATGGGGGAAAAACTTCAGAGTAACCATGATTTTTAAGATGAAAGTCGAGCATAAAATTTATTAAAGCCCGTTCGAGAGTTGCACCTTTTCCTGTATAAAGCGGAAAACCGGAACCGGAGATTTTAGCACCCCTTTCGAAATCGAGTATTTTTAATTTTTTTCCGAGTTCAATATGGTCAAGAGTTTTTTCATTACTTGTCTCTTTGGGAAATGAAAATCCTTCAGGCAGCCACTCTCTTACAACAGTATTATCTCCTGAGTTTTTACCTACAGGAACAGACTTATGAGGCATATTCGGTATGAACATCAAAATATTTTCTAACTTCTGTTCAATCTCCCGAAGTTGCGAATCCAGATCAGATATTTGGTCGGAAACAGATTTCATTTCTGCAAGAACTGAAGAAACATCCTGCCCGGCTTTTTTCATTTGGGGGATTTGTGATGAAACCTGGTTCCTTTTGTGTTTCAGTTCATCTGTCTTTAAGATTAGTTCACGTCTTTGTTCATCGAGTTTGAGAAGATCATCGAGCTTATCAGTCTCATTTTTATTTTTTATTCCCTGTCTGACAAGTTCAGGATTTTCTCTTATGAATTTTATATCGAGCATTAAATCTTATCTTTCGTAAAGATAGAACACAGATGACACTGATAAGACTGATTTTCACGGATACTATCAGCGTAAATCCGTTTAATCAGTGTTATCCGTGTTCTATTAGTTAGTTTGATACAACAACATTATAAATTTTATTCTTAACAAAAATTTCTTTTACTACTTTGTTTCCGTTTATATATTTCAAAACTTTTTCGTCGCTGAAGACTGCAGATTTTACAGTTTGTTGATCGGCATCAACGGGCAATTTAATTGTTGACCTTAACTTCCCGTTTATTTGTACAGCAATATTCACTTTATCTTCTATCAAAGCTGCAACATCTTCTTCATACCAAACAGGATTTTCAAAGACCGACTTATCTTTACCTAATAGTTGCCAGCATTCTTCTGCAAGATGAGGCGCTACTGCAGAAAGTAAAACCGCAAATCTTTCCAGAATATAAACCCTGATTTCATTCGAGCATTCATCAAGGCTTTTATTTTCATTCAGCAATTCCATTAATGAAGCTATTGCTGTATTGAAGCGAAAGTTTTCGATCTCCTCTCCAAACTTTTTTATTGTCTGATTAACTTTTCTGTAAAGTTTCTTTTCGTTCTCATTTAATGAATTGAGATCATACTTACTTTTAGTATTGGTTCCTTTTGAGGCATCATTAAATTTATTGAAGAGCTCGTAAGTCCTTTGCACAAATCTGTCTGTTCCGGCTATTCCCTTATCGCTCCAATCTCCGCCAAGATCATAAGGACCCATAAACATCAGATAAAGACGGAAAACGTCCGAGCCATATTTGTCTGTGAAATCATCCGGGTTTACAACGTTATTTTTTGATTTGGACATTTTATTGCCCTGATTCGTAATGGTTCCCTGGTGAATAAGATTTGTAAACGGTTCATCGCTGTTTGTTTGCCCGATATCTCTTAAAAACTTATGAATGAACCTTGCATAAAGCAGGTGCATTACCGCATGTTCTGCACCGCCGACATACATATCGACAGGTATCCACTTATCAGCAAGCTTTTTATCAAAAATTGTATCATTAATTTCTGGATTAAGATACCTGAAATAATACCAGGCTGAATCGACAAAAGTGTCCATCGTATCAGCGTCCCTTTTTGCATCGGCGCCGCACTTTGGACATTTAACATTTATAAAATCTTTATTCGATTGAAGTGGAGATTCTCCAGATGGTCTGAATTCAACATCATAAGGAAGTTCAACTGGCAAATCTTTTTCTTCAACAGGGACTTCTCCACATTTCGGACAATGAATAATTGGTATAGGTGTTCCCCAATAACGTTGCCTGGAGATCAACCAATCTCGAAGACGGTAGTTTATCTTTCTTTTTCCTATTCTTTTATCTTCAAGCCAATTTATTATTTTTTGTTTTGCATCGTTAACATTAAGACCGTTAAGAAAATCACTGTTTATTGCCGGTCCGTCTCCAAGAAATGCTTTCCCGTCAAAATTTTCCGGTGGCTGCACAGTTCTGATTATCGGCAAATTAAATTTTTCAGCAAACTCCCAGTCGCGTTCATCCTGTCCCGGTACAGCCATAATAGCGCCTGTTCCGTAAGTCATCAAAACATAATCAGCAATCCAGATCGGAATTTTTTTATTGTTAACAGGATTGATTGCAAAAGCTCCCGTGTTAACACCTGTTTTTTCTTTTACTGTAGAAGTTCTATCAATTTCGCTTTTTCTTTGTGTTTCAGTTTTATAACCATTAATCTTATCTTTTATTTTCAAGTGATCGTAATAACTATAATCATCTAATTCTCTCCAATTATTTCTAATACTTTGCATATAATTGGGTTTAGGAGGTAATTCTAGTAATAATTTTTTAGGAATTTTATTAATGTAATTTCTTACACTTTCACCTGAAAGATCAAAAATAATTGAGAGACGTTTTTTTGTTAAAGGTAAATATGTGTATGCGAGATAAATTATATAAATCTCTTCAAATGATTTTTTTAACTTTTTGAAAGTTTTATCAGAAGATAATTCATTTAATTTATTTTTCGGAATTTTGGTACTAATCTTTTTGGAAGTAAGTAGGCGAGTAATTTTATCCATTATTAACTTATCGACCAAAGGATGCTCGGGTGCTAGCACCATGTAAGTTGCACCGAAAAGTGTATCCGGTCTTGTCGTAAAAATTTTTATATCTTTATCTCTTCCATCTGTTTTGAAGATTACTTCTGCACCTTCACTTTTCCCGATCCAGTTTCTCTGCATCAGTTTTGTTTTTTCCGGCCAGTTTATTTTATCCAAACCCTCTAAAAGTTCTTCGGCATAATCGGTTATCTTGAAAAACCATTGAGTAAGGTTTTTCTGAATTACAGGTGTTCCGCATCTTTCACAGGTTCCATCAGATTGAACCTGTTCATTTGCAAGCACAGTCTGGTCATTTGGACACCAGTTAACCGGGGCATTTTTTCTATAAGCGAATCCTTTTTTATAAAGCTGAAGAAAAAGCCATTGATTCCATTTGTAATATTCAGGTGCACAGGTCATCAATTCAGCATCCCAGTCGTACATACATCCCATATTTTTTAGCTGAACGCGGATGTCTTCAATATTTTTGATTGTAGAATCGTAAGGATGAATCCCGGTCTTAATAGCATAATTTTCTGCTGGCAAACCAAAAGCATCGTAGCCAATCGGTTCAAAAACATTAAAGCCTTTTAATTTTTTGTATCGCGCCCAGCTATCGTTTGGTCCATAATTATACCAGTGCCCGATGTGAAGCTTAGCGCCGGAAGGGTAAATGAACATTACAAGAGAATAAAGTTTATTTTCAGTTTTGGATAAATCTGTCTTATAAATCTCTTTTTCTTCCCAGAATTTTCTCCATTTAGGTTCTATTTCAGCAAATGGATAACGCATAATTTTAATTCGGAATTCCTTAAAAATGAAGCTAAATTTACCCAAAATGAATGGCATTTCAAATGCAGGAAAAGGCATATCTTATAAGCATGAGAAGACAATTAGCATAATAAATCAGCTAACTTGCTTATGTTCATAATCAGTTTTCCTTGGATAGTAGCAAAAGAAAGTTAAACTATAGCATCCTTTCTTAGATTAATTTTCCTTTGAATGTTAAAGATAATATTTCTAATTTCCGGTAGAGGTGTGCTTTTACTTCAAGATTTTATTTAGATAAAAGAAACGAACTGTAATTAAAGCAATTACTTATCTTTTAATAATGGCTGATAATCACAGAGGTATTAAGTGAAATACCCGGAAGTGAAAAATTATATCGGGGAGGAATTACAAAACGGCAGCGGTAATACACTCGACGTTTATTCACCGGTTAACGGCGAAATTATATCTAAAGTTTTTCTTTCAACTTATGAAGCAATTGATAAAGCAGTAAAAACAGCACGCGAGGCTTTCACTTTCTGGTCTGAAACTCCAATAAAAGAAAGAGTTCAGGTATTCTTTAGATACCGGCAGCTTTTGGAGAAAAACTTTGATGAGCTTGCTCATATTGTTCACGAAGAAAACGGAAAAATTCTGGATGAGGCAAAAGCTGAAGTTGCAAAGAGTATGGAGTTAACTGAGTTTGCCTGTTCCATGCCGCAATTAATAGCCGGGGAAATTCTTGAAGTAAGTAAAGGAGTAGAATGCAGGCTTGAACATTTTCCACTTGGAGTCGTTGCTTCGATAACGCCATTTAACTTTCCAAACATGGTTCCTAACTGGACAATTCCAAATGCTCTTGTTCTGGGAAATGCCATGATTCTAAAACCATCCGAGCTTGTACCGATAAGCGCAAACCGGATTGCAGATCTTTTAAAAGAAGCCGGACTCCCCAAGGGGGTCTTCAATGTTGTTCATGGTTCGAGGGAAGCGGTAGAAGCTATTTGTGATCATCCCGGAATTGATGCTGTTTCGTTTGTTGGTTCTACAAAGGTTGCAAAAATAGTTTATAAGCGTGCCGCATCAAACTTAAAAAGAGTGCTTGCACTTGGAGGCGCAAAAAATCATCTTATAGTTTTACCTGATGCAAATGTTCAAATGACAGCCTCCAATGTTGCAGCTTCGATGTCCGGTTGTGCGGGACAAAGGTGTATGGCTGCATCTGCTATGGTTGGAGTCGGTAATGTGGATCATATAATTGCACAGCTTGTTGAGGAAGCAAAAAAGATAGTACCGGGGAAAAATCTTGGCGCTGTTATTTCAAAAGAAGCAAAAGAAAGAATAGAAAATTATATAACTGAAGCTGAAAAAGAAGGAGCTAAAATTTTACTTGACGGCAGAAATTATGTAGTTAAGGGAAATGAAAAAGGTTTCTATGTTGGTCCAACTGTTATTGATTATGTAAAACCTGAAATGAGAATTGCGAAAGAAGAAGTCTTTGGTCCCGTACTTTCCATAATGCGTTCCAAAACTTTGGATGAAGCAATTAAAATTGAAAACAGTTCTCCTTATGGAAATGCTGCTGCAGTCTTTACTCAAAGTGGAGGGTTGGCTCGTTATGTAGCGGAACGCGCAAGTGCCGGAATGATAGGAGTTAATATTGGTGTGCCTGTACCAAGAGAGCCTTTCTCTTTCGGCGGATGGAATGAATCTAAATTCGGAGTTGGCGATATTACAGGCAAAAGCTCTATAGAATTATGGACAAAGCTGAAAAAGATCACAACAAAATGGAATCCTGAATCAAGAACAAACTGGATGAGTTAATCTTCTTACAAAGAATTATAAATTTTATAAGGAAATATTATGACTAAAATAGTCCGGGGCGGATTAATACAAGCTACTCTTGCAGGTTCAAGCGAAGACCCGATTGCTAAAATAAAACAAGCTATGATTGAGAAACATCTCAAAATGATTGACGATGCTGCTAAGCAAAAAGTTCAGCTACTGTGTCTCCAGGAATTATTTTACGGACCATACTTTTGTGCTGAGCAAAAAACAAAATGGTATGATATGGTCGAGAAAATTCCAGACGGTCCCACAACAAAATTAATGCAGGAAGTTGCAAAGAAACATAATATGGTAATTGTTGTTCCTGTATATGAAGAAGAAATGACCGGGGTTTTTTATAACACTGCCGCGATAATAAATGCTGATGGAAAATATCTCGGTAAATACCGGAAACATCATATACCTCATTGTGAGCCCGGTTTCTGGGAGAAATTTTATTTCAGACCCGGCAATTTGGGCTTTCCTGTTTTCCAGACGGCTTATGCAGATATCGGAGTTTACATCTGCTACGACAGACACTTTCCCGAAGGTGCACGGGCTCTTGGCTTAAATGGTGCTGAAATTGTATTTAATCCTTCGGCAACTGTAGCAGGTTTATCGGAATATTTATGGGAACTAGAACAGCCTGCACATGCTGTTGCAAATGGTTATTTTGTAGGTGCGATAAATCGAGTAGGGAAAGAAGGACCATGGAACATTGGTGAATTTTATGGCAGCAGCTACTTCTGTTCGCCGCGGGGAAAAATAATTGTACAGGCAAGCCGGGATAAAGATGAACTTGTTGTTGCCGATCTTGATCTTGACCAGATAAAAGAAGTTCGGAATGTTTGGCAATTCTTCCGTGACCGACGCCCTGAAGCTTATGGCGAATTAGTAAAACAATAAACAAATGTTATAAGGAATTTTTTATGCACGATGTTCCTGTAAAAGAAAAAAAGCTTTCTTCCGGTGAGATTATAGCAAAGCATAATGAATATTTATTTCCCAGCGTATTTAATTATTATAAGAAACCTCTGGTAATTGATCACGGTGAAGGTGTTTATGTTTTTGATCCGGAAGGAAATAAATATCTCGATTTTTTCGGAGGAATATTAACCGTTAGTGTTGGTCATTGTAATCCGAAGGTGACAGAAAAAATATCAGAGCAGGTAGCCAAGCTTCAACATGTTTCAACTTTATATCCTACTGAAAACATAGCTCTTTTGGCAGAGAAGCTTGCAGAAATCACTCCCGGAAAATTGAAGAAATCTTTTTTTACCAATAGTGGAACTGAGGCTGATGAAACCGCTCTCTTTTTTGCAATGCAATATACGGGCAGCCAGGAGATAATAGCGTTAAGACATAGTTATTCAGGTCGTTCACTTTTTGCAATGAGTTTAACCGGTCACTCCACTTGGCGTCATGGCGGAACACACGTTGCAGGTATTAAACATGCTGTAAGCCCTTATTGCTACCGTTGTCCGCTTGGACTCAAGTATCCCTCCTGTGAAATTAAATGTGCACAAGATATTGAGGAAATAATATTAACTACGACAAGTGGCTCTGTTGCAGGTTTTATTGCTGAACC
>MGZZ01000033.1:0-20145 GCA_001802795.1 Ignavibacteria bacterium GWC2_36_12
AGGTGTCATATATTTAACAGCAATTCTCGATGCTTCGAGTGCCATATAGAAACAATCAATCGGACTGGAAGCAGCCAGAACGGGAACAGGGGCTTCACCGTTTCTTCCATATAAAGCTTGCAAAAGATCAGCCTGTTCGGTCTTCGTCGGAAGTCCCGTACTTGGTCCGCCTCTCTGAACATTAATAATAACAAGTGGAAGCTCAGTCATAACTGCAAGACCGATACCTTCTGTTTTAAGAGAAAGACCGGGACCGCTTGTATTTGTAATTGCAAGATAACCTGCAAATGCAGCACCGATGGCTGAAGTAACACCTGCAATTTCATCTTCCGCCTGGAAAGTTTTTACACCAAAATTTTTGTAAAGACTCAGGTACTGCAAAATTTCGGAAGCAGGAGTAATAGGATATGAACCTAGAAAAAGCGGCAGTTTACTTTTCACTGAAGCAGCCAGGAATCCAAGTGCAGTTGCTTCGTTACCGGAAATGCTTCTGTAAACTCCCGGCTTTAACGTGGCAGGATCAACATGAAACCTTGTTGTAAAAGTCTCGGTCATTTCACCGAAATTGTAACCGGCTTTTAATGCTTTTTCGTTTGCGTCAATAAACTCTGGTTTATTTTTAAATTTTGATCGAATCCAATCGAGAGTTTGTTCAAGAGGTCTGCTGAAAAGCCAATACATTAAACCAAGAGCAAAAAAGTTTTTACATCGGGATTTTTCTTTATTGCCTAATGTCGTCCCTTCAAGCGCAGAGAATGTTAATGAAGTTACCGGCACAGAAAAAACCACGAAGCCTTCAAGGCTGTCGTCTTCCAAAGGATCCGATTCATAACCTGCAAGCTCAAGACTCTTTTTATCAAATGCATCGGAGTTTGCAATGATAATTGCACCGGGTTTCAATTCGTTTAAATTTTTCTTAATTGCTGCGGGATTCATTGCCACCAAAATATCCGGTCTGTCACCCGGAGTATGCACATCTTTGCTTCCAAAATGAAGCTGAAAACCTGACACTCCGTAAACTGTTCCCGAGGGCGCTCTTATTTCTGCAGGATAATCGGGCAAAGTACTGAGGTCGTTACCGACAATAGCTGTTGTATCGCTGAACTGACTTCCCGTAAGCTGCATGCCATCCCCTGAATCGCCGGCAAACCTGATTGTTACTTCATCAAGAGTTTTAAGTTCTTTTTCCTTTACCATTTCTCTCACTTTAGTTAACAAATTTTAGAATTCAGTTCCATGCAAAGCCATAAAACGTGCCATTTATATGCACTTTTGGTTATAAAGTGAAATGCTTATTTATCAAAGTATGTAAAGATTTTCAGCTAGCGGGAAGGAAGACTGTTGTTATTCTGAACAATCGATTCTCAATATTGAAAAGAAATTTATAAGAAGTAAGAAAGAGATAAGGAGATATGCGGGATTTTCAAAGTCTGTCATATCTAATTTACTTTATCTATTCACATCTTTTATAATCTTATAAAACTCGTCAGCATTAACAAAGCCTGTAATTCTTTTCACTTCTTTCCCTTCAGAATCGAGAATTAAAACTGTGGGTACACCGACTATCTTATATTTGTTTCTTAAAGCTTCAACTTCATCGGAAAGAGATTTTGTCATATCGGCTTTGAACGTGTAAAAGTTTTTAGACGCTTCAATCACTTTAGAATCAGAAAATGTGTACACATCGAGTTCCTTGCAGGGAATGCACCAGTCAGCATAAAAATCTATAATAACACCGGAAGTTTCAGTCTTTTCAGGGATTACTCCTTCCGCATAAGGTTTCCAGTCAACAGAATTTTTCTCCTCAGGAATAAAAGCATAAATAGCGATTGCAAGAATCAAAAGAGAAAAAGCAATTTTAAATATCCTGAATCCTTTAACCCGGTTTGCAAGCTTCTCAATAAACAAAAGCCACAAAGCAATAAATACCATATAAGCAGGAAGAACGTAACCGCTGAATGAATCAGGCAACAGTGGAAGCAAAAAGTAAATCGCCATCCCTATCAAAATAAAACCGAAGATATGCTTTACACCATCCATCCACTCACCTGCCCGCGGGAGATTTTTTATCTTACCCGAAAAGACTGCAAGAAGGAGATAAGGAAATCCTAATCCTACAGCAAGAACAAAGAATAAAAGAAAACCAAGGTAGGGATCTCCTTTTGCAGCAACATAAGTTACAAGACCAATTACAAAAGGACCAATGCAGGGTGCCGCAACAATTCCCATGGTTAATCCCATAAAAAATGCACCGTAATAACCTTGTTTTGCCCCACCGGCTTTTTGCACCCAGCTATCGGGAAGTTTGAACTCATAAACTCCGAACATACTAAGAGAGAGTATCAAAAAGATTAAGACGATTCCTAAAATGACAAAAGTATTCTGAAGGAGTCCGCCGAATACTGAACCTGTTAATGCAGTAACTACACCAATTATCGAATAAGTAACCGCCATTCCAATGAGAAATAAAAGTCCCATCAAAAACAACTTACCGGTACTTCCTTCACTTTGCCCACCAAAGTAACCAATTGTAATCGGTATTAAAGGATAAACACAAGGAGTAAGATTAAGAGCAAGCCCGCCTAAAAATACAAATAGAAGTCCAAGAAATAATCCGCTACCCTCGAGAGTTGATGAAATAAAATTATCATCGTCCATTGATCCCCCGCTCAAAGCTGAATATGAAAGATCGATGTTCTTAAAAATATCCTGGTTTATTTCATTGATAACAGATTGCATATCGGCAACAACCACAGTTAAAGTATCCTGAACCGATGTTGGAGCAAGACAAGATTTGTCGTTGCAAGCCTGGTAATCGAGAGTTACAATTAGTTTATATTCTCCAGGCTCAATCTCTTTTGACGTTTCAATCAAGGCACCGATATAAATTTCTCCCTGGTAAACAGATAAAGCATTCTCGGAAAAATCAAATTTGAAATCGTGAGGTTTGGGATATACTGTGTTAGTTAGCTTAAAATATGTTGTATCAATATTCAGTTCACTAGGGATCAAATAATCTTCGTAAGGTTTATTTGAATTGATATGCCATGTGTCTTCAATATTAACTTTTACAGCAAGCTTTACTTCACTTGCTGGATAAACTTTATCAAAAGACAAATAGCTTTTTATTTTAACATGGTCCTGCTTCAAACCGAATTGAGCGAAAGCGCTTCCAGTTAATATCAAAACTGCAATTAATAATTTTTTCATTTTATTTATTCATTGTTTTTTAATTACTGATACCGGATTCCGGATGCCAGATTCCGGATACCTGATGACAAAATTGATTTACCTGCTGAACTTCTATTTAATCGTCTGCCTTTTGCCATCTTCCCTGCCTTGCCGGCGGCAGGCATTTTCCATCTTCCATTTGCCATCTACCATTTCACATTTTCCATCTAACATCTTCCATCTACTTTCTCCACCCTTGCACTACGGGATACCTTCTTCCATAACCGAAAGCCTTTGTTGATACTCTTAAAGCAGGTGCAGCCTGTCTTCGTTTATACTCATTATTATCTACCATTTTTAAAACTTTATTTACGACTTCACCGTCACCAATAATTTTTGTTATCTCATCGTATTCCTTATTTTCTTCGAGATACATTTTTAAGATTTTGTCAAGCAATTCATAAGGCGGTAATATATCCTGGTCTTTTTGTCCCAGGCTTAGTTCTGCCGACGGTTCTTTTTCAACTATTTCTTTCGGAATTATTTCTTTCTCTTTGTTGATATAGTTTACAATTCTATAAACATCCGTTTTATAAACATCTGCGATAACTCCTAAGCCGCCAGCCATATCACCATAAAGAGTACAATATCCGACTGCCATTTCGGATTTGTTTCCTGTTGTTAAGAGCAAATATCCAAACTGGTTTGAAACAGCCATTAAATAAACACCTCGGATTCTTGCCTGTATGTTTTCCTCAACTATCCTTTTATGCTTTTCTGTTACAACCGATGACAACATCTTTAATACTTCTTTAACAACAGGCTGAATAGAAACGTTAGACGATAAGATTCCTAAATTCTTAATTAGTTTCTCGGAATCCTTTATACTTCCCTCGCTGGAATATATAGAGGGCATTAACATTACGTTTACATTCTCTGGACCAATTGCTTTAACAGCAATATAAGTTACAAGTGCAGAATCAATTCCCCCGCTTAAACCTACAAGAACTTGTCTGAATTTTTGTTTTGAACAATATTCCTTCAGCCCAAAAATTAAAGCAGAAAGAGTTTCTTCTTCAAAGCTCCTTTCAGAGGATTTTACCGGTTGACATTTTTCTTTCGTATCAAAAATAAAGTAATCTTCCTCAAAAGCTTTACCGAGCTTTACAAGATTTCCTTCGTTATCAAAACACATACTTGCACCATCGAAAATCAATTCCGTTTGTGCTCCAACGTCGCAAACATAAGCCAGCGGTATTTTCTCGGTTTTGCAAAGAACAGAAAGCATATTTTTCCTGCTTTCTCTTTTACCAAAAGAATAAGGGCTCGCAGAAATGTTAACAATAACAGATGCATGCTTTTCTATAAGATCTTTAACGGGATCGTAACTGTATCTTTGTTTGTACCAGTAATCGGCATCATTCCAGATATCTTCACAAACAGAAATTCCGAGCTTTTCACCTTTAAACTCATGAACATAAATTGACTTAGCCGGATCGAAATATCTCATCTCATCAAAAACATCATAATTAGGAATTAAGGATTTATGCTGGATGAACTGAACTTTTCCATTATAACAAAGTACAGCCGAGTTATGAATATCTGTTCCGATATTATCGTCATCTTCAGTTATTGTTCCAAATAATAAACCAACTTCTCCGGATTGATCAGCTATTTCTGCTAAAGCTTTTAACGATGCCTGCCGGAATTCTTTTTTCTCAACAAGATCTAAAGGCGGGTAACCGATAAGAGAAAGCTCCGGAAAGATAACTAAATCGGCTGCGTCATTAACAGCTTTCTTGTAGCCATCAATAATCCTGGATTTGTTGTATTCAATATTGCCTACTATTGTATTTACCTGGCAGAGTGCTATTTTCATTTTTTTAGGTTAATAAGTTATTAAGATATCAAGTTATTGAGTTATTGAGTTTATTGAGCGATTGAATAACTTAATAACCCAACCAATAACCAAGCTTAAAAATAGAAAAGTAAGCAAGATTTTACAATCATATATTATTTCAGCATTTTGTCTCCCGTTCGGATGCTTTCTTTTCCGTAATTCAAATATGCAAACCGATTGAAACATTTTCTTAAGTTTTTTATAACAAATTTGTTATAATTGTATCAAGAAACTTAACAGGAGACTAACGATGAACAAAAAACTGTATCGTTCTTTCAAAGATAAAATGCTTGGAGGTGTTGCAGGCGGACTTGCAGAATACTTCGGCATTGATGTAACTCTTGTTAGAGTGCTTTTTGTCGTGACTCTTTTTCTTGGCGGAACAGGAGTTCTCGCATATATTATAATGTGGATTATTGTACCGGAAGAGCCGATAAAATTTCCGAATCCCGAAACTACCGAACAAAAAAAAGAAGAAACAGAAACTGATACACCAAAGCAAGAAAAACAATTCGATGCAAAAGCTTATTACTCTACACTCGACCAGCAAAGAGAGAAAAGAAGGACATTTGCAGGGATAATACTTCTGGTTCTTGGTGTGATTTTTCTTGCCGATAATTTTATACCAAGAATAAGATTGGGAGATTTCTGGCCCCTGATTCTGGTTGCTGCCGGTATCGGAATTCTTCTTAATGCAAAAAGAAAAAACAATCTAAATTTTTGAGTTAAAAAATGAAAACCAAACATTTATTCTGGGGATTTTTGTTTATAACTATCGGGGTTTTAATTCTGCTGAATAATGTAACCAGCTTTACACTTTACTGGGTTAATATCTGGAAATACTGGCCCGTCTTCTTAATACTGATAGGTATTTCTCTCTTAATCAAATCACCTTTTGTAAGAGGAGCATTTGCAAGTATAATCGCTATAGTTATCGGGATTTCCCTTTTTGCAATGCTAAAAAGCGGATGCGGATTTTTTGAAAATGATTTTGTTTCCGGAATACACCACGGTGTAGTTATTAAAGATTGGAACGATCACGATTATGAGGTAAAAAATTTTTATGAAGATTATAATGATAAAATAAAGACTGCATCCCTCGATCTGAAAGCCGGTGTGGGTTCTTTCAAAATTACAGATACGACAAGCTCATTATTTGCTGCAACAACAAGAGGATACGGAGATAGATTTGTTCTTACCAGCACGATTAATGGTGAAAATGCCAGCCTTATTTTTGAAAGAACTGAGAAAAAGTTTTTCGTATTTAATGGAAAAATAAAAAATAAAGTCGATATAAGCCTTAACACAAATCCTGTCTGGGATTTGAATTTTGAGGTAGGCGCTGCATCAACAGAATTTGACCTAAGACCATTTAAGGTCAATGATGTAGATATTGACATAGGAGCGGCATCATTAAAGATTTATTTGGGCGATTTGAATGATACTACAAATATTGAAATTGATGCGGGAGCTTCTTCGATTGAAATATTAATCCCGGAAAGCAGCGGTTGCGAACTTAATGCAGATGTAACCTTATCCAGCAAGGACTTTGACCGTTTCAACAAAGTCGGAAAAGAATTGTACAGAACGGAAAATTTTGATAGTTCAACTAAAAAGATTTTCCTTAATATAGATTCAGGAGTTTCATCTGTAAAGATTAGACGATACAACTCTGGCGAATGGCTGTGATCATTATTGGAAAATTAATTTTTCAATTTTTTTATCTTTGAATCCTTCAATTTTCTTGCTTGCCCGCCGTAGCCTTGGCGAAGGCGGGAACTTGCTCTTGCACTTGAACTTCTCCCTGGTTTCCAAAGATGTTTATTCAATTTAACACAACCATTTTTATCAAACTCAATTCCTTCCGATTTTAGAAGCTCTTCCATCAAATCGTAACTGCCGAAGTGCACTCTTCCTGTTAAAGCACCAAACCTGTTTACAACACGGTGACAAGGTAAGCCGGTTTCTTTTGCTCCATTTAAAGCCCAACCAACAGTTCTTGCAGATGAACGGATACCACAGGCTTCAGCAATATCTCCATAAGTTGCAACTTTACCGTAAGGAATCTTGGCGACTATTTTGTAGACTTTATCGAAGAAGTCTTTTTTCTTTTTCCCTTTTCTTACTGTTTTTTTCTTTTTCATAATACAGGATAAATTAAAAAGAAAATCAAAAAGAAACAGGATACTGAATGATCGGAATTTTTTTGTCAAAATAGTTTAACAATTTTTTAGAACTTTCCAACTATTTAACTAATTTAATTGCTGGAAGTCACCAACCATTTGGTGACTTTAGGTGAGCAAACTTTTATCTGTCAGGAATTGGTTCCTGACAGCCTTGGAAAAAGAAACAGGATACTGAATGATCGGAATTTTTTTGGCAAAATAGTTTAACAATTTTTTAAAACTTTCCAACTATTTAACTAATTTAATTTTAATTTATTTATAAGATTTAATTATTGATTTTTCTCAGCGGGAGATAATTGTGAAAAACTTTTTTATTGTCATTGTTGTTATTATAATTTCTGTCGGCGGATTATTTGCACAACCCAAGCCATACGTAATTCTTATAAGTTTCGACGGATTCAGATGGGATTATGTTGACAGGGGAATTACACCTAATTTTGATTTTATAAAAGAGAACGGTGTTTCCGCAAAATCGCTTCGTCCCTGCTTCCCTTCAAAAACTTTCCCTAATCATATTTCAATTATTACAGGAATGTATCCGGAGCATCATGGAATAATTTCCAACTCATTCTGGAATTCTTTTACAGGGACTCATTATTCATTAAGTGATACAATTTCTACCCGTGATGCTGAATGGTATAAGGGAGAAACCTTCTGGGAAACTGTCGAACGCCAGGGAATAAAAACCGCTAGCTACTTCTGGCCCGGTTCTGAATTGACTCTTTCTTATCGCCGCCCTACTCACTATCATAAATATGAACATAAAAGACCTTGCAGGGAAAGAGTCGATGGGGTAATAAACTGGCTCAAACTGCCTTATGATCAGCGCCCATATTTTATCACTTCTTATTTTGATGCTACTGATACTTACGGACACGAATATGGAACGGATTCTCCTAAAACTAATTTTGCTATTGCGCAGCTCGATAGCATCCTCGGATATTATTTTGAAAAACTTAAAGAGATTAATCTTTTTGACAGCACCAATATCATCGTTGTTTCCGATCACGGAATGACCGAAGTAAGCATCGACAAAATTATTAATATTGAAAATATACTTAACGGATATATGTATAAACAAAATGACAATGGTCCTTTTATGATGATTGAACCTGAAACCGGGCAGCTCGATAATATTTACAATAAGCTGAAAGAAAATGAAAATCATTATAAAGTTTATAAAAGAGAAAATGTTCCGGCTTACTTTCATTTTTCTGATAATCCATTGATAAGTAAAATCGTAATTATTGCAGAGAATGGATGGAGCCTTGAAACTAATAAATCATTCGAAAGTATGAAAAAGTGGAATACGAAGGGAAATCATGGTTACGATAATTACTCTATGGATATGAATGGAATTTTTTATGCAGTCGGTCCTTTATTCAGGAAGAATTACCAGGTTGGAACAGTAAATAATATTGATATATATCAATTGCTTTGTAAAATTTTTAATGTTTTTCCAAATCAGCTAATTGACGGAAAACTTGAGAGGATAGAATACATCCTGAAATAAATTTCATCAGAGCTTTTTAATGTAGAATGTTGAATGTAGAATTTAGAATGTAAAAAAAGAAAGGAATTATGAATTACGATTTAAGATTTACGAATTAAGATCAATGCATTTGATATTTCCGAATTTACTGTTTGCTGATCTAATACTTCAAAATTACACTAGAATTTCTGCCGTTTGCCCTTTGCCGTTTCACAATCAGATTTAATTCTTACTGAATTTTAACAAATATGCTTTAATAAACCTGTTAATATCTCCATCCATTACTCTCTGCACATCGGAAGTTTCTTCATCCGTGCGGTGATCTTTTACCATATTGTAAGGATGAAAAACATAAGAACGAATCTGGCTTCCCCATTCAATTTTCATTTTGTTTTTTTCTATCTCATCTAACTCCGCAGTTTGTTTTTCAAGTTCGAGTTGATAGAGTTTGGATTTCAGCAGCCTCATTGCATTAGTTTTGTTTTGTGTTTGGGAACGTTCACTCTGGCAGGCAGCAACAACCCCGGTTGGTTCGTGTGTAATACGGACAGCAGTTTCAACTTTGTTTACATTCTGCCCGCCTTTGCCTCCCGAACGGTAAGTATCGATACGCAGGTCGGCAGGATTGATTTCTATTTCAATTGTATCATCAACCTCAGGTATAACAAAAACAGATGCAAAAGATGTATGCCGTCTTTTGTTAGAATCGAAAGGAGAAATCCTTACTAAACGGTGAACACCGCTTTCTGCTTTGAGATAGCCATACGCAAATTCCCCTTCCACTTCAATAGTAACGCTTTTTATTCCTGCGCCATCTCCTTCGAGCAAATCGATTATTCTCATAGCATAACCATTCTGTTCTCCAAAGCGTAAATACATTCGCATAAGCATCTCTGCCCAGTCCTGCGCTTCGGTTCCTCCTGCTCCTGAATGAATAGTCAGAATACTATTCTTAGAATCATCACGACCACTTAACATATTTTTCAGCTCTGCATTCTCAACGATCTCTTCAAGAGATTTCAATTCAATCTGAATTTCATCATGAAGAGATTCATCCCCCTCCATTTGTGCAAGTTCAACGTATTCTTCAAGAGACGTTGCCTTTACATCTACACCTTTCCACAATTTTATCCATGACTCAAGCGATTTTATTTCCTGCAGAGTTCCCTGTGCAGCGATCTGATCATTCCAGAAGGATGGCTCGGAAGTTTTATCCTGAAGCTCTTTTATCTTTGATTCTTTTTTATCAACGTCAAAGATAACCTCTTAAATTATCAATTCGTGTCCTGAATACTTTTAAGGTTTTCATTTCTTCTTCGTACATAAAGTAGCTCCAAAGTTTTCGTGGTTTTAGTTTTTGTTATCAATAAATTGAACGTACAAAGTTTTATCAGCATGGTTGAATGAATGCATGATCGCATGTATAAATATATTTCAAATCATTCATACATGCATTCATGCAAGCATGCATTCATGCATCCTCTATCTCCATTCTAAGCAACGCTGCTGCGAGAGTTTTACCCTGTGCATCATGCTTAAGTGAAACTGTTCCTCCTCCGCCGAGTGTGTTATGAAGCAAAAAATTCAACGCTCTAATATTGGGTAATTCGAATCTTTCCACTTTACCAAGGCAGATTCCTTCAAAATGTTTTTTAACTCTTTCAGCAGTAAGATGTTTCATGATTATCTCAAATCCCTTATCATCGTAAGCGATAATGCCGATGTTGGCAGCATCGCCTTTGTCTCCGCTGCGCCCGTGAGCTATATCTTTTAAGAGAACATTCATTCTACGCTCCACAAGTGACTAGGCAAAGGGCAAACGGCAGAAGTATTTTTCAATATTTGAGTTTTGAGATTTGACTTTTGAGATTTCATAAAATTCTTATTTCGGGTTTAACAAGTTTTTTAGGAATAAGAGCCGGCCAGTAAGCGACTACTTCACTTGGCTTTGGTCTGCCACCGGCAAAACCTGTAACACTTGGCGGACCAGTTAAAATCAATGGTGCTATCTCTTTTCCGAATCTTTCTACAGAATTATAATCGTGAGAACGAACTGCTACTCTTAGCATAATTTCGTTAATTAAATCTTCATCTAATTTTGTAGATAAAGGACCATGACAAGCGTTATAACCGATAAACTCCGTTCTTATTTCATCAAACTTAAGATTCAATAGCTCTAATCTTCTTCTTAAAATTTTATCCGCTGCTTTTGCTTTTGTAAGAGCCTGTGGCCAGGAATAAGTTAAAGACGCCGATGCAGAATAACCATCAGCATAAGAACATGATACTTTGTAAAACCCGGTTTCAGGTTTACCTTTAACATCGTAAACTTTCACTCTGTCATTCCCAAGATCTTCCAATTTAATCGATGTAAAATCTGCAACACAATCTGGAGTTATATATTGAACCGGGTCACCAATTTCATAAACTAATTGCTCAGCCACTGTTTCGAAAGAAACTCTACCGCCTGTGTTTTTATGTTTTGTAATTACAACTTCTCCATTTGGATAGGCTTCTGCAATAGGAAATCCAATTTCTGCCATATTGGGAATCGATTCCCAATCGCCTAAAAAATTACCACCGGAAGACTGAGCACCGCATTCAAGAATATGCCCGGCAACCGTACCCGCAGAGAGTAAATTATAATCATCAGGCTTCCAGCCAAATTCATAGATCATTGGTGCGAGAGTTAAGCCCGTATCTGTTGTTCTTCCTGTGATAACAATATCTGCATCACGCTTAAGTGCCTCAACTATTGGAAATGCACCGAAATAAACATTCGCACTTAATAATTTATCTTTTACATTCTTTATAGATTCTCCCGTATCCATATTATTCAACTCAGAACCGGAAGCAATTATTTCATCAATTCTCTTACTTATATCATCACCAAGGATAACTCCGATTTTCAAATCATTAATCTTTAATTCCTTGGCAACATTAATTACAGCCTCGGCGCAAGCAACTGGATTAACTCCACCGCCATTTGTAACCACTTTAATTTTTTTTTCTTTAATTGCAGGAAGTATTCGTTTCATCAAATCGGGAATATCTCTTGCATAACCAAAATCAGGATTTTTGTTCTTCTGTTTCTGAAGAATAGACATAGTTACTTCGGCAAGATAATCCATTACAAGGTAATCTATTTCACCTTTAGTAACCTGGTGATAAGGTGCATCAATCAGGTCTCCCCAAAAACCCTGACCCGATGCAATGCGAATTTTATCCTTCATAAAAACTCAAACTACTTAAACTTGATCTTACACTTGAACCTTGATTTATCATTTATCTTTCCAACCTTCTCTGCCAATCAAAGGAACAAAAGCAAACTCAGGAACATCTTCAACTTCAAAATTTTCTTCCTCAATCTTTGTAACAATCTTCAAAATCTGTGAATATTTATTTCCAACGGGAATTACCATTTTTCCGCCAACAGCTAATTGTTTCATTAATGATTTCGGTATTGTAGGCGAACCTGCGGTAACTAATATTCCGTTGAAAGGCGCATATTCTTCCCATCCTAATGTACCGTCACCACACTTGGTATTAATTCTTAATCCAAGCTTATCGAGCAACTTTCTTGTTTGATAAAAAATATCCACGTTCCTTTCTATGCTGTAAACATCCATTCCCATTTTTATCAATAAAGCTGCCTGGTAACCGGAACCTGTACCGATCTCAAGAACTTTATAACCCGGTTTCAATCGTAAAGCCTGGGTCATAAAAGCAACAGTATATGGCTGTGATATTGTTTGTCCATACCCGATTGGGAGTGCTGCATCTTTGTAAGCATGATGCTTCATTGCATCAGGGACAAAATTGTGTCTTTCCACTTCGCCTATTGCTTTCAAAACAGAAATATCGTATATCCCTTTAAGAGATATTTTATCAACCAGGTCCTGTCTTTCAGTTTCGTACATATAAAATAATTTTCATCGGTTGTTAAAGATAAAAATAATATTGTTAATTTCTTTAATTTTATATTTGTATATATCATTTACCGGAGATTAGATGTTCGATACTATAGCCGGGTCACTGCTGATTATGGGAATGAGAATTTGCGATGTTTCCATAGGCACTATGCGGACCATCTTAATTGTGCAGGGGAAGAAATATCTTGCCGGTATAACAGGATTTTTTGAAGTACTGATCTGGGTTCTCGCCATAAGATTTATCTTCCAGCACTTAGATAATTATGCAAATCTTTTAGGTTATGCGACAGGTTTTGCCCTGGGAAATATTTTAGGAATAACCCTCGAACAAAAAATAGGTTTTGGCTTTGTTCAGCTTAATATTATCTCAAAGCATTATACAGATCGGATTGCCGATACTTTAAGAAAATCAAAATACGGGGTAACAATTTTACCCGGCGAAGGAAGTGCTGGAGGAGTTTCTATAATCATTGTTATTATCGCAAGAAAATATCAAAAGAAAGTTATACGGCTTGTAGAATCGGTTGATAAAGAGGCTTTTATAACTGTTCAGCATTCACTTCCTTACCGTGGATTCATACACGGTGCAAGGAAATAAAGTAGTAAATTGGGGAATCAGAGGCGCCGGTCGGATTCGCCCGCCAATTGGCGGGTTGCAGACCTTCACCTTGGGTCGGTATGGTCTACAGCTTTATTTAATATTTAAGTTCTTTAAAAGCTCTCTTCCTTTTCCTGTTTTATAAAATTTTTCTTTGCTTTCAGCTTCCTTCTTAGTTTCAAAATTCTCGGTATGAATTAGTTTAAGTGGTCTTCTATTTCTGGTTGATTTAACTAAGCCGGAATTATGCTCATAAATTCTTCTTTCCAGATTTTCAGTTAAACCAATATACCGTTTTTGGTCTTTAAGACTTATTAGAATGTAAACTGTAAACATAATTTTAGGAGAGATTGAGGCGCCGGTCGGATTCGAACCGACGAATAAAGGTTTTGCAGACCTTCGCCTTAGACCGCTTGGCTACAGCGCCTAAAAAATAAAATCCACTTCCGTGGATTCTGAAGAGCGGGAAACGGGACTCGAACCCGCGACATCAACCTTGGCAAGGTTGCGCTCTACCAACTGAGCTATTCCCGCATTCAACATTTCTCACAAGTAAATATAATATGAACGCCAAACTCTTGCAATAATGTTTATGTGCAAATAAAGCCGTACGCAATAATTTAAATTCTTATTTCTTTCAATAGTAATTTTTGTTATCTTGCAAAGAACTTCAAAACGGGAATATGCAATTCACTTGAAGTATAAAATAGTAAGTTTATAATTGCTTCTGTGTCAGGTCTCCCCCATACCTGTCACGTTAAGGAAGCGAAGCCCCTGGTCGCCCGACCAGTGGGCTTTTTTATTTATTAGATAATCTTGAAAAAGACCAGGAAAGTAGATTCACTTCAAAAGAACCATCTTCTTTATAGTATGATGAGAAGATGCAGATAACGAATAGAAATAAACACCTGAAGGCAAATTACTCCCGTCAAATTGTATTTGGTATTTTCCCGGAGACTTTGTTTCATTTACTAAAGTAACAACTTCATTACCAAGAACATCATTTACAGTTAAATTTACGAATGACGATTGGGGAATTACGAAATTTATTATTGCTGTGGGATTAAAAGGATTAGGATAATTCTGCTCTAAATTAAATTCTAATGGAAGTGAGCTTTCATCCTCAACTCCGACCGGAATATCCTGGTAAACTCTTACATAATCTACAGTAAGATATTGCGGAAAAGTCGTAGTCTGATCCGGATAGCCGGGCCAATTTCCACCAACTGCAAGATTCAATATTATAAAAAACTCCTGGTGAAACTCACTTAACCCTGAAGGAGTAATGCTTATTGTGGTATGGAGTGAATTATCAATGTACCACTTAATCGTACTCTCATTCCATTCAATTGCATAGATATGAAAATCATCTGCATAAGTTCCAGACGATAAAGTTTTTGATCCGCCATACTGTGCATGTTGCCCGCTATTATCCCAATGTGCAGTACCGTAAACAGTTTTTTCTCTCCCCTCTCCACCGATCATTTCCATAATGTCTATCTCACCACAGGCAGGCCATCCGACAAAAGAAATAGTTTCTCCAAGCATCCAGAAAGCCGGCCAGATTCCCTGTCCGTAAGGCAGTTTCATTTTCGCTTCAATTTTTCCATACTGCCAGAATCGTTTTCCCTCTGTTTTTAATCTTGCAGAGGTATATGATTTGCCTCCAAAACTTTCCTGCTTTGCTTTTATTACCAAATAGCCATCTTGCAGATACGAGTTTGTATCCCGGTTAGTATAGTATTGGAGTTCATTATTTCCCCAGCCGGTTCCCCCTGTTTCTTTTGTCCAGGAAGTCAGGTCGAGCGAAGTGCTATCAAATTCATCAGACCAGACAAGCTGATAGTTTTGAGAATAAATTTTGCTTTGAAAAGATAAAAGCAGGAAAAAGAATAAGACAAAGTATCTAAAATATTTCATTTCGTATCCGTTTATTATTAAAAATCATTTATGCTTATTTAAGAACAAATTTTTCTTTCAAGGTATTAACCGTTACTTCGAATTCTCCCGGTTCAACAATGCGTTTATTTTCTCTACCGATAAAAGATAAATGTTCTTTATTAATTTTAAAAGAAACTGTCTTTGTTTCGCCGGGATTTAATGATATTCTATCAAAACCCTTTAACTGTTTATTTGGTCTCGATACAGAACCGTAAAGATCACTCAAATAAAGCTGCACAACTTCTTCCGAAGCAATATTGCCTGTGTTAGTAACATCGACAGAAATGCTCAATTCTTCGTCTTCCTTCATTTCGGCTTTATCTATTTTAAGATTACTATAGCCGAAAGTAGTATAGCTCAATCCATAACCAAAAGCCCATTGAGGATCATACACATTTGGTTCGAAACTCTCAATCGGTTTATAATCATAAGTTGTATTCCCGTTAGTATATTTTGGATAAGTAACTGATAGTTTTCCAACTGGAGAATAGTCTCCAAAAATTATATCTGCTAAAGCATTTCCTCCTTCCATACCGGGAAGAAAAGCAGTTAGAACAGCACCAGCGCCATCTACAATTGAACTGATGATTCTCGGTCTTCCTTCAAGCATAACTAACACAACAGGTTTTCCTGTTGCCATTATTCTTTTAGCTAATTCCAACTGAACAGAATTAAGTGTAAGATCAGTTATGTTGCCTTCACCTTCACAATAAGCAGGTTCACCAAGACATAAAACAACTACATCATTTCCCTTTGCTTCTTTTACTGCATCAACAATATTAATATCTTTATCGAATGAACAACCTTCAACATAAGAAACATTCTCCAAGCCTATTTTTTCCCTGATTGCTTCGAGAACGGTATTTTTCTCCTTAGGATATAATGATTCTTCGTTTCCCTGCCAGGTTATTGTCCATCCGCCATTCATCACTGAAAGCATATTGGCTGTAGGACCCGTTACTAAAACTTTTACTTTTTTGGTAAGAGGGAGAACATTATTTTCATTTTTAGTAAGCACTATGGACTCTCTTGCAGCATTAAGATTAACATTTGTAAATTCATCACAGGCAAGTTTCTTTTTCATTTCAGGATCAGGGAAAGGATTTTCGAATAATCCGAGTTCCATTTTTACAGTCAGGATTCTCGTAACCGCCTCGTCAATTCTCCGAATTGGCACTGAGCCTTCTTTTGCCAATTCCAAAAGGTATTCATAAAAACTATAATCCTTTGGAACCATACTCATATCGACACCAGCCAAAACAGCAATACGAACTGCTTCTTTAGGTGTTTCAGCAATTTTATCCCTAGTATAAAGTCTTTTAATATCTTCCCAATCGGAAACAACAATGCCTTTAAAGTTCAGTTCCCCGCGAAGAATTTCTGTAAGCAGATGATAATCGGAATGTGTAGGTATTCCATCTACTTCGCCGGAATTAACCATTACTGATGGAGCTCCAGCCGATATTCCTGCTTCAAAAGTCGGAAGAAAATATTCTCTCAGCATCCGTTCGGAAATCCACGAAGGTGTACGGTCTCTGCCGTTAACCGGGAAACTGTAACCGACATAATGTTTGAGACAGGTAGCTAATTTATCGGGAGCGCCAATGTTATTTCCCTGTGCACCTTTTATATAAGAGCTTCCGATCTGTGAGGCGAGATAAACATCCTCACCGTAAGTTTCCCATAATCTTGGCCAGAGAGGCTGTCTTCCGATATCCATAACGGGATAGAAATTCCATGTAATTCCCGATGCTCTTGTTTCGTAAGAAGTAATCTCACCGATTTTCTCAACTAATTTCCTGTTCCATGTAGCAGCCATATTAATTCCCTGCGGAAATAAAGTCGATCCTTTTGTATAAGTAGCTCCATGGATTGCATCGATTCCGTAAAGAACAGGAATTTTTAATCTCGTTTCATTTACAGCAAAGTTTTGGATCTTATTAATTATTTCATGCCAGTAGTCAATTTCGTGCGAGACATCAAAGACATTAATAATCGATCCGACCTGGTATTTTTTTATAGCCTCTTCAAGCTTTTTATCATCTAAAACGTGATGCTGGTCTTTTGTTCCCTGCTGTTCAGAAACAGCTTCAATAGTTATAAGTGTCATCTGCCCTACTTTTTCTTCGAGAGTCATTTCAGACAAAAGAGATTTGACTTTCTCCGCTACAACCGGACTCGCATCAAATTTTTTAGTTTCATTATTAAAACCAAGAGCGGTTAAATAAATGATAATTAAGCATGATAACGAGAAAAAATATTTCATTGAAACTCTTTAATAAAAGTGATTAAAGTTATATTTAATTAATCCGACATGAAATAATTCACTTCAAAGCCAAAGAAGCTAAAATTCTCTTCTTACTTCTTTTGATAAACCCGGACATAATCTATTTCCATCCTTTGTGGAAAGATGGAGTTATCAACTCCTTGTGCACCACCCCAGTTACCGCCAACAGCAATATTCATAATCAAATAAAAAGCTTTGTTAAAAGGCCATCCGCGGCCGGAGCTATCGTTTTCAGAAGTAAAATATTTCACGCTGTCAACATAAGCTTCCATTTTATCCGAATCCCATTCGAGTATATATGAATGAAAATCCTGTTGTGCATCAGGTATATTTATTATAGCTGTTTTCTGTGTATTGTCCGGCCAATTATATGAATTGCAGTGTGTGGATGCATGAATTACCCCGGGATCATAACCAACATGTTCCATAATATCTATTTCCCCGTTATCTGGCCAGCCACCGTCGCCATAATTCCATTGCAGTGGAAGCATCCATATAGCTGGCCATGTTCCTTTCCCGTAAGGAAGCTTTGCTCTTATTTCTAACCTGCCGTAAGTCCAGCCGGCTTTCCCCCGCGTTACAACTCTCGCAGAACTGTACTCCGGGTTGCGTCCTTCATGTCTCCGGGCTTCGATTATCATTACACCGTTCTCAACACGTGCATTAATCGGATCGGAACTATAATATTGAAGCTCATTATTCCCCCAGCCGCTTGCACCTATATCATAAGCCCATTTTGTAGAATCAGGAGAACCGGTATAATCAAATTCATCGGACCAGACAAGCTTTAGTCCTGAGCTGTCTGCCTCACTTCCCGCAACATTATCCTTACAGGATGCAAACAAAATTATTAATAACAAACCGCATATCAGATTATTTAAAAGAAACATATTAACCTCGCCTAAACTTTATTTATTAAATTATTCATCAAATCTTCATTTACGAAATCTTAATTCAATAAAATTAATTTCTTAACCTTGCTTCGATTATTCTCTTCAAGCGAATAAAAATAAACCCCCGAGCTTAACGGATTTTTATAATTGTTATAAGCATTCCATTTGTATTCATACTCTCCCGGTGGCTTCAATCCAAGGTTATCTGAAAAAACCAGGCTTCCGAGAAGATCATATATTTTAAGTTTAACATTTCCTTCAGAGGGAAGCGAATACCTTATAATTGTACTTCCATTAAACGGATTTGGAAAATTTTGTTCAAGCGTAAATGATTTTATTCTTTCTGCAGGTTCGTTTAATAATCCGGTATTGCTTTGTTCGATTACAATTCCATCAATCAAAGCATTATCCTCCTCTGCACAAAAATGAATTTCTAAAACCTCATCATCAACAATAATGTTAGAAAAATTGCTTTCGTAAGCTGTACGGAACCCGGCTTGGTTATAAATATCAAGATCATCTATTAGCCTGCTGCCTTCAATATAAACATCAAATACTCTTACTCCGGATTCACTCCAGACCTTTTCAGTAAACATTAATTTCACGTTATAACTTCCAACGGGAACTCTTATCATATATGTAACAAGTCCATACCGATCTGCCCAGTAAACCGAATCTTCTTCCGTACCTTCAATGCTTAGTTCCCATTGAGTAGATGTGCCATCGAGATAACCATACTCTTTAGTATAACTCCATTCCTGATCTTCAAGAAAACCCATCGTTGCTGTTCCACCCACATTAATCTTTACCGGAAAAGATAAAGGCTGCGCTTTTACTATTGTAACAGCCTTCGTCAAGATCGTATTTGCTTCAGCCCTGTCTTTAATATTCATTACAATAAGGTTATAAGATTCGGAAGGGTTAATCCCTGATACTGAGAGTTCAACACTTTTCATGTCCTGCAAAAGGATTGCACCATTAATTGTTACATTTGGTATAATGTAATTAGCAGCATTCTCAGAAGATGCTTCGTCAAGTTCTTCTGTAAAGGATAAGAAAATTTTATCGTTATCATTATTTGCTCTTGCCCAAAGAAGTGAAGGTTTTTGTAAATCTGTATAACCTGTATTTGTACTGTCGGTTAAACATAAAATAAGCATTCCGTTCTGCAAGACGGCATTCTCATGTATGAAATCGCAATTATTTCCGTTCCATGTGTGTGTCGCTTTATCCCATCTTGACTGATCCCAGGAATCAAAATTATCTGTCCAGGAAAATGTAAAGTTGTTATCAGTGCCGTAATCTCCGCTGCCCGGTACGTAAGAATAATAGCTGACCCAATCATAATATGCGAAGGCAGGCAATGCATCCGCGTTCCAATTGCCGATCCAACCAACATAAGCAGGATTCCAGATATTCATCATTATTTTCTGTTCTCTGATCAACGTTTGAATATGCTCTCCTGTCTGACGATGTACTTCTTCATTATCTATAAACCAGGCTACATAACCGGGAGTCCATTCAAAAGCATAAGTGTGAAAATCGAGGTGAGGGTTAAAGTTAACGAACTGATGGTGAACGTGGTCCATCTGTCCGGGAGTTATAATATTGTATTGAACATCGTTGCCGTATCTTCCTAAAATCTCTATATCGATTTCATTCCAATCCTGAACACCTGTTCCGCCATCGTAATAAGTAAAGAAAGAAGCAAGCACCCCTTCCCGGTAAGTAGATTTACATCTTAC
>MGZZ01000033.1:20152-31559 GCA_001802795.1 Ignavibacteria bacterium GWC2_36_12
CTACCATATAAATAAGATTCCTTTGTTCTGTACTCCGCTCCTTTAAAATCTTTTAAATAAACAGTTTCAGGCGATGCTATAAAAATTATGACAGATAATAGTAAAAAATATTTCCTTTTATTTATCATTCAATAAATCGATCGGTTCTTCTAAAAATTTATAGCAACAGTAAACTTTTGAATATCACTGAGCCTTCCAAAATCCTGGTAAGCATAATCAAGAAGGATTGAAACATTGCCGAGGACAAGCTGTTTCAAACCAAAGCCAAGAGAGAATGATTCTTCAGAATCCTGAAGAAACAGGGATTTATATCCGCCTCTCAAAGAAATAAAATCACTGAAAGTATACTCTGCTCCAACGTTAACATTCTCATAATTGTCGCTTTGATGAAGCGCATCTACAGAAACCAACAACCTGTTATTATCCATCTTTATCGGCTCATAAGAAACTCCGACTCTGAAGTTCAAGGGAAGATCCCATGTATCTGTCTGCAGGTAAGCCGGAATGTTGCTGTTATTGCCGGTACTGTTTTCATCCGGGTCATAAATAATTAATGTAGAATTCCCTTCCAGTTTCATCCTGGTTCCGAAGTTAGAAATACACATTGCCAGTACCATTCCATCAAAAGGAGTTATGTATTGTACCCCCATATCTATAGCTAAAGCAGTGGCAGTCATTTTCCAGATGCTCTGATAAACAAACTTAGGGTTAAACCCGATGG
Organism: Ignavibacteria bacterium GWC2_36_12; assembly: GCA_001802795.1. GTDB lineage: Bacteria > Bacteroidota > Ignavibacteria > Ignavibacteriales > Ignavibacteriaceae > RBG-16-34-14. The sequence goes on from MGZZ01000033.1 coordinate 20,874, forward strand.
CAAATTTATCGGTCAACTGTATAGCCCAGGCAAGACTGAACGCAGCATCGGTAACTCCGAACTTTTCCCCCGTACCTTCCGGATTTTCAACTGTCGTAACATTCATCTCATCAATGTCTGATATTGTAAAACTCATTCCAATGACACCGAAATCTCCCAGGTTATATGCAAGTGCCATAAAGTTATAGTCAATGTCTGCAATCCACTGAGTATGATCGACCATAAAACCAACGCCTTTTGTTTTAGCAATACCTGCAGGATTCCAGAAAAGAGCGCTTGCATCATCACTTACAGCAACAAAAGCACTACCCATACCGGTAGCTCTGGCACCTTGCCCAATCGACAGGAAAGGCGCAGCGGTAGTTCCGCGTTTAGAAACGTCGGAAATAAATCCCTGGCTGAATAAAGACGTTGAAAGTATTAAAACAATTATTGTAGATATTATTGATTTCATTTTTCCTCTCCGTCCTTATTTAATAATAGCAAATTTGCTAATCTTCTCACCAACCCCGGGCGCGTCAACATGATATATATACAATCCGTAGGCTATATCCATACCGTCTTCTGAGACCAAATTCCACGAAATCGATCCGTCTGCAGGCGATGAATCTTTATATAACGTTTTTACTAAAGCTCCTGTAATTGTATAAATTCTAATGGTACATGTTGCCGGCAGGTTAATGAAATCTATTCTTCTTTCACCTCTCCCTGTCAGGTTAATTGTCCTCTTTTCCCACCTGTTAGTTGCTACATAGGGATTAGGAACAACGCTTATTTTTTCAAGCTCATCCTTAGCAGTCGTGTTGTCTACTCTCGCAGATTTGGAAGTGAAAGTAAAGTAGTCACCGCTTTTAAAAGGTTTGGTTGTTGAAAGAATAAATCTATCTCCCTCTTTGGGATATACAATTTCAGCTCCCGGAAAGAAGGGCGGGTTATATGAAATATTCCAGGAAATTCTTGAATTAGTAACATTGCGTGGTTCAGTTATATATTCAACTATCTGAATAGTATCCTGAAGAGTTAATGATTTGGATGCATCGATATCCTTTAATTCAATATCGACCTGTTCGCCGCTTGTTGTATTAATTATTCTAAGGGGCACCGGTATATTTGTAAAACGTGTTGTATCAAGTGAATTTGAAGCATCGGAAAATTGCAGTTCGTAATCCGATGGCCAGGTAAGTGCCTTAATTGTATAATCCTTGGAAGGAAATAATATAAGATTACTTTCCCCGACTAACCAGCCGGATTTTTCTTCTACTACATTTACAAGCGTATCATTCAAGACAGATAAAATAATACCATCAAAGGGTGAACTGAATTTATCTTTTCCTATGCTCGATACATCGATATTTTTTCCAATCGTATCTGCTTGTCCTTCATAAGTTCTTACAATCTGCAATGTTGTAGTTTTATACGAAGGATAATCCTCTGTTGAATTGAGTTCTATTTTATATTGAGCACCCTCTTTGAGAGCGTTTGGATTTATCACCTGCGGCAAGTACTGCCCTGTTCCGACTCCGGCTTTATCGCCCACTTCTATTTCAGCAGGAATGTAGCCGGCGACAGGTGCATTAGGCGTAACAACAGCACAATTTATATCTATAAATTCAATATTTCCCGCAACGTCCTGAGAAATAATTTTAGTGGTTTCGGACGGAATTAAACCTCTGGTACCTAAGTTAGGATCTCCCTGATCATAAGCTACAAGTGCATAATAGTAAGTTTGTCCATTTACCACATTACTATCTATATAAGAATGCTGCAAACCAGTATTATTGCCTCTCCAAAAATGAGCGCCATTTATTCCAATAGGATCCGGTCCTTTAATGCTATCAGCAAGATCATATTGCGCAATTGGTTTCCAGTATTTCGGATCTCCTTTAGAATCGGTAATGATTTTAATGTCATTAAACTCAGGTTCTTCACTTCGGTATATTAGATAACCTTCAAAGTCTTTTTTATACCCTTTCGCGGGGTCATTATCCTGGTAGCCTAAAAAAGGATCTCTCGATTCTTCAGAAACATCATCCCAGTATAAAAATACTTTTTGATCTCCTGCAACTGCTGTAAGAGTAGCTTTATAGGGAGGTTTTGCAAAATTATAATTAGCATTATAAATCTCCTGAACCGTTTCTTTATTAAAAGTGAGATCTTCCAGATCACTGCCGAATACTAAAGCAACCGAGAATCTTTCTCTTCTGTTTTTATCAAGAGGGAAAGGTCCTGAACCGAAAAGTATCTGTATGTTTGAGTTTTGAATAGTCGTATCGAAAGAATAATAATTCATACGCTGCCAGATAACATCGTCATTCTTTGGCCAGATAGCCGTTGGACCCTTATTAGAAAGTCTTTCGATGGCAAGGCTTGTTAATCCTATTTGGTCAGACTCGTCTTTATCTGTCTTGTCAAAATTAGGTTCGCCATCAGTAGGAAGTCCGTCACCTTCACCTTCATCAGGACCAAGGTATTGGCGATCCAACGGACCAACACCATCTCTTCCGACATCATCATTTAAAGGTTCGTTCTCTTCAGCATCCCATTTTCCGTTTCCATTTAAATCTATATAAGTGAGCCAGTCTCCATCATTATCAATTCCATCATCCCTTCTTTCATCAATCATAGGGTTACCATTTATATCATTATCTTCATCGTCATTTATTCCATTTTCTCCATTGCCCGGACTTTCCAGGAATGCATATCCCAGATAACCTGTTTTCCAATTAGTAGGCGGTACAATTCCATCTGTATCGTAAGCGTAAACCAAATCAAGCTTAGTATCGTATGATGCATTATCATCGCCGTTATCGGTTGAGCCTCCCACACCTGTGTCACAATAAAATCCAAAAAATGTGGAGTCATAGTCGAAGTCAGAAATATTAACTATATCATAGTGCCAGAAAATTATATCCTCAGCAAGAACATGAGACCATTGGAAACCCCTGATCTCCATTCTTAAACCTAATCCACCTCTGTTTGAATCCGAGAGAAGCGGATAATAGAAAAAAGGCTCCCTTGTATATTCTTTATCCTGCGAGTCATCCAGAACAAAGAAAGTTTCTACATCAGCATTTTCCACACCCCGTCCAAAATAACCATACCAGTAGCCGTTCCACTCCGGTGTTAAATTTAATGCGCTAGGCCATTCCGTAGGCCAGGTAAGCGGTTTGGTACTCATTGCAGGTCCTTCTGAGCCCGGGTTTACGTACCCGGGAACAGGTTGTGTTACCCATTTAATATTAGGATTTAACGGATCTTCATCAATCTCTTCCCGATAGGAAGTTTCGGCAGGGTGTATAACCTGCCCGTTTCCAGGAGCAACTACACGGGAAACTACTAATGGAGTACAGCCATCTATATAGTTGTGTTGTGTTCCCTTAGGCCATTCACCTGATGGTCCAGGATATCCTGTCGAGACCCAATGACCAACTTGCCCATCATTAAAGAAGTAAGTCCGCACCAGGTTACCGTCTAAAGTTCCTTTTTTCCGATAAATAGGATCTCCATAAGGATCTTCCCTGTATTTTTGAGTTTCCGGAGTAACCTGCGCATAAGTAATAAAGGCATTTGAAATAATAAATAACATCAGCAATATTTTTTTCCCTGCAAAGCCTGCCTTGTCGGCAGACAGGCGGGATTTCATTTTATTTAACATTATTAGCTCCATATAAAATTAAAATCCTAAACCGAAACCAAGCCTGATTTCTCTTGGAGAAGAATAATCAGTCGGGTTCAACAAATACTCATCGATTGTATTTACGCCGTATACAATTCCTGTAAATTCTTCTGCCGTAAGATCAACACCAGAACGACCGCTTGTAGCACTAACATTAATTTCATTCTTGATATCAAATAAGTTGTAAACAATCAGGTAGGTATTTATATCCAAATCGAAAACTTTGAATGTCTTGGTTGTTTTTAAATCCAGATTCATTGTAGAAGGTTTTCTACCATTATTCTCCAGCCTCACGTCTTGTGTGTACCTGAGATCTTCTGTATAAGGCAAACCTGAACCGTAGCTCCAGATAATACCTACTGACCAATCTGATAAATTCCCAACTGTTATGGAAACATTTAGCGTCGAAGTCTGATCCCAGTTCAATGGGATAAATTTCTTAGTAGTTTCAATTGGAGGGGAAGACTGGCTGTTGTAAAAAATCTGCGTGGGATCAGATGCATTGCCCTGGGCAACCTGGAAAGTGTAATCTACTTTTGCGCTAATATAATCGGAATGCCTTTTCTCTAAAGTAAGTACTAAACCTTTCACATTTCCATAGTCCCGGTTAACAAATCTTGCGAATGAGTAACCCTCGTAAGTTTCAAGGATTTCCATACCGAGTAAATTCCTGATATCACTGTAATAAACAGATATATCTGCCGAGATATTAGGAAACAAAACCTGCTGCAATCCTAACTCATACTTAACTGTTTTTTGAGCTTTTAATTCAGGATTACCTAACATAGAGCTTAATGTTGTAGTTTGATCTACGTTATAAGCATTATTTCTATATAAATTTTCAAAAGTAGGTATCTGGAAAAAATGACCGTATGAAAAGTGGATCGCCCCTTCATCCGAAATCGGAAATGATACACCTAATCTGGGACTAACCTGATACTCAGATCCAGCATTCCTATTACCTATTTTGCCATATGTTACTAATGTCGTATCGTAAAAAAGAGGATTGTCTAATGGATTTCTAATATCAACCGGTAAGGTTGTGTTTGAACTAAAATAATCAAACCTGACACCTGCATTAATAATCATAATATCATATTCCATTTTATCCTGTATGTATGCCGAGATTTCATAAGGTTTCACTTTATATTCTTCGTGGTATTTAGTGCCCGGTATGCTGTAACCCGGAGTCCATATTGGATTATCAAATTCATCTAACTGTCCTTCAGTTAAATTCCTTAAATCTTTCCAACGATTATATAGCTCATGATATCGTCCTTCTGCGCCTAATTTAATTTTATGTTCTTTACTAACCTGGGATTCGAAAGAAAGAAGAGCAACGTAAGACCATGTATACCTGTTGTACCTGTCTGTTTCATTTCCGCCGTAACGGAAAGTATAATCAGAAATAGCCGTAGAAATATTCGCATCGACATACCTCGGGTCCAATTCATCGGCATAAAGATATCCCCAGTATTTATTCAGGTTTGATGAAAGTTTTAGTGCCGCAAATGTGCTTTGCGATGGAAAGAAAGAAATTTGGAAATTATTAATCAGGTTAGTTTTATAGTGATTTCTAATTCCATCCGGTGCTAATCTGTATTGGTGGCTATAATACTTATTCCATGTTTCGTCCCAGAATAAACTGTAACTGAATTTCCAGCTTTCCAGATTATAAGTTAGTTTACCGTTGTATGATTTTCGCTCTTCGGGGTTCATTGGCGCGTAAGTTTCGTCACCAGTATTATTATTGATGAAAAAAGTAGGATCACTTTCGTCAGGTATAAAGGGCGCAACATCTTTTATGTTGTAAACTCTTTTCCCGTAAATATGTCCATTGGTTTTGAAATATCTTCCTGTAAGAAAAAAGGTGAGATCTTTAATTATTTTTGTTGGACCGCTGAAACTAAATTGAAAATCTTTTGGACCATCTGTATTAACTTTTTCCAGGTTCCAGAAAATATCGGAGTGACTGGTAAAGAAACTTCCCAAATAAGCAGAGGCGGTTCCTTCAAACTTCTGCGATCCGTCTTTTGTAACAATATTAATAACTCCTGATAGAGCCTGCCCATATTCAGCATTGAAGGTACCGCTAATAACTTCTAATTGTCTTACTGAATTATTTTCTACTTCTAAAGAAAATTCGCCGTTAAAAGCATCATTCATCGGAATACCATCGACCAAATAAGCTACTTCGTTAGATCTGCCACCTCTGAAATGCAGCCTCCCGTCTGCATCTCTTACTACACCTGCCTGAAGATTTATTACCTGGTCTAAATTATCGACCGGCATCATCTTTATTTCTTCAGAAGAAACAATTGCTGATGTTGAAGTAAGATCCTTTGTTATTAAAGGCTGTTCAGCCTGAACAACTACTTCACCCATTTGTATAGCTTCCGAGATCAGCTCAATATCTATTTCAGTTGTAAGATCAATTTTTACGGATAAGTTTTCCACTCTAACCTTATTATATCCTACTGCACTCGCAATCAGATTATAAGTTCCCGGTGGTACGTTGTTTATATAATAATCACCTTCATCATCTGTCGCCGCTCCAAAATAGGTTTCTTCTACTACAACATTGGCACCCCAGATCGGTTCCCTGGTATCCTTATCAATGATTTTTCCTTTTATCTTTCCTGTTGTACCAGCATTAACAGGGAGAGAAAGAAATAAAAAAAGCATCGATACCATCACATAGATGAAAATATCAGCTGAATTCTTTTTATTATTTCCACGACGAGACGTGATTAAGATAGGTTTCTTACAGTAAAAATAAGTCATAATCTTATCCCTGAAATATTTAGTAAATCCAAATTGACCTTGCCTCTCTCCTTCAACGTTTCAACAATCGAAACGAGTTAAGGAGAGAGACATTGGTCTTTTAATTTTTCAATCTTTTCCGAAGGGAATCCTTCGGAACAAACATATAATCTTTTAATCTTGTGATTATTTCACCAGCATCATCTTTTTAGCGCTTGTATATGAACCGGAATTTATTTGATAGAAATATACTCCGCTTGTAAGATTAGAAGCATTAAAATTAACTGTATGTGAACCGGAATTTTGCTGCTCATCCACAAGAGTAGTAACGAGTCTTCCTAAAAGATCATAAATTTTTAATGTTACCAATCCTGATTTTTCAAGCGAATAACTTATTTGTGTCGTAGGATTGAATGGATTCGGATAATTCTGTGATAACGAATAAGTATCAATTATGTTAGCATCATCTTCAACGCCAACCGGATCCCAAAGACTTCCAATCCAGGTATAAAGCCAGAGAGAGACGTTGTTCCAGGATTGATCTTCATTCTTCGGGGAATAGGTTAAAATACCTTCCCTGTCAGGTTCAGGATCCGTATCAGTGTTGTGCCCGTCATTATCATTAATTGAGAAGTCTATCGGAATTCTGTAACCTTCCTTCGGTACAAACAGATTATCACCAAATCGATCGGCTAATAACTGCCATGGGATTCTGGCTTCAACAGAGTAGCCGGTTGGGAATTTTTCGCCCCAGAAATAATTTTCACCTGATATCAGTAAACTATCACCACCACCAAGTCCATCAACTAGGCACCTGTCAAATGCAAATCTGAAATGATAATCCGGCTGCTCTCCTCTCTTATAACTTGTGTGAGGAAGTCCATGCCAATTATAAAGTCCTAAGAAAAGATCAGGAGCATCGTTCTCATATGATGTTGGATTAGAATTTGAAACAACATCATCCTCGACATCCAAAGCTACGTAAAGATAAGTATTATCAACAGCTATATATGCATCAAGCGAAAGATCTGCATCACCTGTAAATGTAGGAAAGTTCTGTACAGGATAACCGCCACCAGATGGTGCCATATGAATTGGCGTAATTCCAGCCCATTCACCTAAAACACCATCAGCAGTAAATGTAGCCGGTGGGTTTAAGGAAATTGTAACAACTCCCTGTGCAGTATTTGTAACAACACTGCTTAAAGCTGCATGCTCAGAAATATTTCCGGCAGCATCAGTACAAGTAATAGCATAATAATAGGAAACTTCCTGATCAGTAACCGGTGCTCGTAAAACATGTGTAAATAGCTGTCCCCCTTCTTCAATTTTTAATTCAACAACTTCAGCCAGTTCCACATCGGTTATCGGATTTCTGCTGTAATACAAATTATATTTTTCGCCATCTTCTCCGGCAACATCCGACCAGGTAATGAGATTTGTGTACGTCTGAGGAGCAACTGCTAAACCTGTTGGAGCAGCGGATGCTATAACATCAAAGTCCGGGTCTCCGGTCCAGATATCATCAAAATATAGTACACTACCGGCAACTGCGGTACCGTTTGCGTTACCCGGAACTCCTCCCATTATTCCAAAAGTACCAACGCTGGCTGCATCAAAACCTGTTGTACCTTCTGTAGGAACAGCACTGCTTAGTGGGAAAGAATATTCATGCCATTGGTTATCACCAGGCGGAACAAAGAAAATTCCCATTTTCCCGGTCGGGCTTGTTTCAAACGCAATTGTTACAGTATCACTCCAGCTTACAGATTTACATTTTAACTTGATGCTATCGGAAGCCCAAACAGTCGATAAATTGTGAGGAGGAGTAATTGTCCATCCGATACCTGTCCATCCGTTTCCCCACTCGTCTCCCTGAGTCCATTGTATTGCATTTTTTTGAGGACCCGAACCAGCATTTTCTTCAACTGAAAATGTAGATCCACCCCACGACCATCCATCACCCAAATTACCTGGAACTGCTTTGCCATTAAATACAACCAATGGAACAGCCTTAAAACCTGTTGCCTCAAAATCATCAAGCAGATACTCGACAGAATCAGGTGCATCTGTTAAACTTACCGCTGTAATGTTGAATGCAACAATTTTATCATAATCTAACTTTTGATTATTTTCCTGAGTAGCCGGATTACGACCCCAAGCAGAGGGGAATAAAATAAATCCTGTAGCATCGGGATTTCCCGAATCAACTTCCCTTTCATTCAAAGGTACTTTTAGCTGAACCCACTCTGAAACCGCATCTATTATAGTTGCATGTTCATAGATATATTCTTCCCTATTATCTGAAGGAGTCGGCTGATCGGCAATATGAATCCTGAAAACAAAGCTTGCGGGTATCGAAGGAGCCATTGTAACTTTGATCCATAGACTCAGAGAATCATTTGTACTCCAGTCAAAATAAGATCCTTCAGGTAAATTTTTCTGAATTTGCCCATAGGTACCATAAGAGTGCACATTACCCAGGTTTGTATGAAATCTGAGTGAACCTGTTCCTTCTACCTTATCGTCCGAAACATCTGTTATTGTTATAGTCGAAGGGGCCTCAAGTAGTAAACTATAGGTTGTATCATTCTGTACTGCGTCGAAACTTTCAATTTGTTGCCCCCTTACTATAAAAAACAGGGAGGACAAACACAAAAGAGTCAGTAATTGAAATTTTCTCATAACTATTTTCTCCTTTTTGTGAATTAAGTTTTTAACCGATTATTTATTTTATTAATTACTATAAACCTTTCCTCTCGCTTAAAGCGGAGGCGGCTTATCTTTATACGTCTCCTTAAATTTTTTAATACCAAAGGCTCCATAAACCGATAATTAAGAGAACTATGAATGCTGATAAAATTAAATTTGTTTTATATGCGCTAACTGCACTACCTGGTTTTAAGCGATTTATACCAATTTTTATTTCAGAGAAACTATCTGCGAGCAGGTATTTTATCTTGTTTATTTTTGGATCTTCACTGTTCTGAGTAAGAAGACTTATTGAAATTATAAGAATAGAAGAAACCACAAATAAAAATATTGCAAAATGCAGGTAATTGGTCCCGGCATAATATTGTAAGAAAGGTTGATTAAGTATTCCTAAATTATTCAGTACTTCTACTATTAATCTTGAGATACCAATCATCTCGCCGATAATTAAAGTCCATAAGGCAGCTTTTGATGTGGTTTTTTTCATCAATATTGCAAAAATAAAAACAGCCGTTATAGGAGGGCTGATAAATGCCTGAACACTTTGAAGAAAGATATAAATCTGCGAACCGACAAGTTTAATTAAAGGAACACACAATATTGCAGTTATAACTACGAGAGTTGTCGATAGTCTGCCAATTAAAACTAGTTTTCTATCGCTGGCATCAGGATATTTTTGTTTGTAAAAATCGTTTGTAAAAAGTGCTGCCGTAACATTGAATACGCTGCTTAAAGATGACATAATAGCAGCCAGTAAACCGGCAACGACAAATCCCTTTATACCGACAGGTAAAATATTACTGGCTAACAAGGTTGGATAAGCTTCATCACCTGTCGTTCCGGGGAAAAGTGCAGCGGCAATTAATCCCGGCAACACAAGAATAAAAATAGGAAAGATTTTCAAAAATGCAGCTAATAGTGAACCCTGCCTTGCATCATTAATTGTCTTTGCACTAAGAATCTTTTGAACAATATAATGATCCGCACACCAGTACCAGAAGGCGATAATCGGCGCGCCAAAAATTATTCCCGTCCAGGGAAAGTCAGGATCCGAAACAGGTTTGAACATGTTAAAATAATCAGCGGGTAAACTTTGCTTTAAGCCTGAGAAACCTCCAACTTCATTTAACCCGAACAATGTTAAAATTATAGCTCCAAGCAATAACATAACTGCTTGAAAAGCCTGGGTTCTGATAACAGCAGTGGCACCTCCGATCACACTATATAATCCCGTAATTAGAAGAATTATAATTGCCGATGTGTATATGCTGAATCCAAAAATTTTGTAGAATAAAATTCCGCCTGCAAAAATTGTAACAGTTATTTTTGTAAAAATGTAGATGAAAATCGAAATGCCGGCAAAGAATTTACTGCTGCTGCTGCCAAAACGTTTTTCCAAAAACTCCGGCATTGTTGCAACACCCGATTTTATATAGATCGGAGCCAGGAACCAGCCGAGAATAATTAAAATAAAAATAGCCATCAGCTCGAATTGACCGACAGCTAAACCTCTCGAAGCCCCTGAGCCGGCTAAG
>MGZZ01000034.1:0-6797 GCA_001802795.1 Ignavibacteria bacterium GWC2_36_12
ATCAAGTTTATTTTGGGTCGGATGATGAGGATGAGGATCAGGATTTATTTTCAGGTCCGCTTAATCTTAAATCCCTACCTGAAATTGATAATACTCAGCATATCAATAATGAATATGGATTAGATCCGATTGAATTAGGCAAGAGTATATATACAACTACCTGCTTTGCATGTCATCAGTTAAATGGTGAAGGAATGCCGGGTGTATTTCCGCCTCTTGCAAAATCCGATTTCTTAAATAAAAATAAGGAGGTTGCAATAAGTGCAATTATTAATGGTCTTACGGGAGAGGTTACTGTAAATGGTAAAACTTATAATGGAATTATGCCTCCTCAGAATCTAAATAATAAACAGGTTGCGGCAGTGTTGACTTACGTTTACAACCAGTGGGGGAATTCAGGAAAGAAAGTAAGTGAAGATGAAGTTGCAGAGATACGCGAGAAAAAAGTTATTAGTATGAAATGAGGAATTTCTAATAAAATGAAAAGATTAACAAACACCATTTGCTCAATAGTTTTGTACTCTGGATTATTTCTTAATGCAAATCCTCAGGGAACAAATAATTCTAAAATGATTCTTATTTCTACAGGCTTTTATGAATCTTTGTTTAATAAAGGAGAAGAACAAAAAGTAGAAAAATTTTATTTGGATGTTTATCCTGTAACAAATAAAGAGTTTCTTGAATTTGTAAAAGCTAATCCCAAATGGCGAAAGACAAATATTAAGAAAATATTTGCCGATGAGTCATACCTTGCCAACTGGAAAAGTGATTTGGAATTAGGAGAAAAAGCTAACCGGGAAAGTCCCGTTACTTATGTATCGTGGTTTGCAGCTAAAGCCTTTGCAGAGTGGATTGGTAAAAGGCTCCCGACTGTAGCGGAATGGGAATATGTTGCTTCGGCAAGCAAAGATAAAAAATACGCTGTGAATGATAAAGAAGTAATAAAAAAAATTCTCGATTGGTATTCGAGTATTTCAGCAAAAGAAATACCGCCGGTCGGTTCAACCGAAAAAAATTATTGGGGAGTATATGATATGCACGGTCTGATATGGGAATGGACTTATGATTTCAATACTTCACTTGTAACAGGTGAATCAAGAGGAGATGGTGATCTTGAAAGAAATATTTTTTGCGGAAGCGGTTCGGCAAGTGCCGGGAATGCTGAAAATTATCCGGCATTTATGCGCTATGGCTTCAGAAGTAGTTTAAAAGCAAATTATACAACTCACAATCTCGGATTCAGGTGTGCAAAAAATTTTAAATAAAAAATTAAAGGGAATAAAATGAATAAACGACATAAAATCGCTATTTACGGTTTAATAACGGGAGCAGCACTATTTCTGTTCACTAACCTGTTTGGATGCTTTGCAACAGCTGAAGAAAAAGCTGAAAAATTAATTACGAAAACAGAAACGGCTACAGAAGTTAAACACGGGAATCATTCCTGCTGTGATAACGAAGATGCAGGCGAGATTTCATCTGGTTCGGTCTATCAGTTAGAATCAGAATGGACTAACCAGGACGGGCACATGTTTTTCCTTAAGAATTTGAAAGGGAAAAAGGTTGTGCTCACAATGTTTTATGCAAGCTGTACTTATGCCTGTCCGATTTTGGTTCAGGATATGAAAAGGATTGAAACTGCCCTGGAAGAAAGTAATAGTATCTCTTCTTACAAGTTCGTGTTAGCTTCAATAGATCCTGAAAGAGATACGCCTGGTGTTGTAAAAGATTTTGCAAAGAAAAATAAATTCAATTTAAATAGATGGACAATTTTAACTGCCGGCCCCGATGATGTTATGGAACTTGCAGCTGTAACTGGATTTAAATACAAAAAAGATAAAGAAGGAAATTATTCTCATTCAAACCTCATTACTTTTTTGAATGAAGAAGGCGAAATAATTCATCAACAAGTCGGCTTGAACCAGGATATTACAAATTCACTTACTTATCTAAATACACAAAATTGATAAAGGAGATATTATGCAAACATTAAACGAAACAGTAACCGAAAATTTAACTCTGTCTGAAATAGTGAAAAATAATTTTCGAACAGCATCATTGTTTGAGAAATATGGTCTTGATTTTTGCTGCAACGGGAAAAGAAGTCTTACCGATGCATGTAGAGAGAAAGGAATTAATTCTGAAAAAATTATTAAGGAAATTAAAAATATGAGTTCTTCCGGTTCAAAAGAAGAAATAAGACCCGATAACTGGAAGCTTGATTTTCTGATTGGCTATATTATTAATAATCATCACAGCTATGTAAACAGGATGCTTCCGGTAATATCAGTTCATACACAGAAGGTGGCATCTGTACATGGGGAAAATCATCCTGAAACAAAAAAGATTGCAGAGATTTTTGCATCAATTAACAACGAAATGAGACACCACATGATGAAAGAAGAGAAAATTCTCTTCCCTCATATTTTAAAACTTGTCGCGTTATCGGGTAATAGGGATGAAAAGAATATCCCGTATTTCGGGACGATAAAAAATCCTATCGCTATGATGGAAGCAGAACATGAGTCTGCAGGTGGAGGAATGTCGGAAATAAGAAAATTATCTAACAATTTTACCCCGCCCACGGATGCGTGTGAGACTTATAAAATCTCTTTCAAAGAATTAAAAGAGTTTGAAGAAGATCTTCACAGGCATGTTCATCTTGAAAATAACATTCTTTTTCCAAAAGCTATTGATTTAGAAGAACGATTATTTTAATTTTTTTATTACACATATAGTAATAAATTTAACAAGATGTTAAAACTGATCATTCCTCCAACTGAATGGAAAGTTCCTGTAATTATCAGTTTGGGTGTTTTAGCTGGGTTAAGTTTACTGATCTTCAGAATTTCAAATGCAAGCTCTTATTTGTCTGATGATCCGGGGGCTTGTATCAATTGCCACGTAATGACTCCGCAGTTTGCAACCTGGCAGAGAAGCAGCCACGCGCGTGTAGCAACTTGTAGCGATTGTCATGTTCCTCATGATAACCCGGTCAGAACTTATGCTTTCAAAACCAGCGACGGAACAAGACATGCTTTTATGTTTACTTTCAGTCTTGAACCACAGGTGATACGGATTAAAGATGCAGGTATTAATGTTGTTCAGGAAAATTGTATCAGGTGTCATTATAACTATACAAACGAAACTTCACTTGTAACAATTAGCGGTGATGGTGTAAAACATGGCGATGGAAAGCTATGCTGGGATTGCCACAGGGAAACTCCGCACGGAAGAGTGAACAGCTTATCATCATTTCCATTTGCCAGGGTACCGCAGCTTGCACCGGTTATACCGGAGTGGATGGAAAAGTTTTTTGAATCTGAAAACAAAACAAATGAAAAATAAATTATCGGGATCAATATGAGAAGAATAAAAGACATTGTTGCTGAAAAGCCCTGGGTCGGATGGGCAATATTTTTTGCAACATTGATTATAGTTTTTTTTGTCGGCTTGTTCGGTTCTTCAATTATTGAAAGAAGAACAGAAGCGACACTGAGATTTCAGCCTGTAGAAGAAATTGCCGAATGGGAACCGCGCAATGAAGTTTGGGGAGAAAATTTTCCCAGACAACATCAAACTTACATTCAGACAAAGGATACAACTTTCAGAAGCAAGTATCTTGGTACAGCTTTAATTGATATGCTTGATCGTGAACCTGATATGGTTATTCTCTGGGCAGGTTATGCTTTTTCGAGAGACTATAATCAGGCACGTGGTCATTACTATGCCGTTAAGGATATAAGAAATACTTTACGAACCGGTGTTAAGCAACCGGCAACCTGCTGGACATGCAAAAGTACTGATGTTCCAAGGTTAATGAATGAGATAGGGGTTGCTAATTTTTATAAGAAAGGCTGGCTCGATCTTGGAGATCAGGTTGTAAATCATATTGGCTGCCAGGATTGTCACGATCCTAAAACAATGGATCTGAGAATAACACGTCCAGCTTTTGTTGAAGCGTTTAAGAGACAGGGAAAAGATATTACAAAAGCAACTCACCAGGAGATGAGAACTTATGTTTGTGCACAATGCCATGTAGAGTATTACTTTGCCGGTGAAGAAAAATATTTAACGTTTCCCTGGGATAACGGCTTTTCGGTTGAGGATATCGAAGAATACTATGATAATATAGACTTTGTTGATTTCGTACATGCGCTAAGCAAAACCCCGATGATTAAAGCCCAGCATCCCGATTTTGAATTATCTAAAATGGGGATTCACTCACAGAGAGGCGTTGCATGTGCCGATTGCCACATGCCATATATGAGTGAGGGCAGCGTTAAATTTACAGATCATCATATACAAAGCCCGTTGAATAATATGTCAAGATCATGCCAGGTTTGTCATCGTGAATCTGAACTAGATCTTACTAAAAATGTTTATGACAGGCAGGATGCAAATCTTCAGTTAACACACGTTGCAACGAACACATTAGTAAAAGCTCACATCGAAGCAAAAACAGCTTGGGATAACGGTGCTTCAGAAGAACAGATGAAACCAATTCTTAAGTTAATCAGAGCTGCACAATGGAGATGGGATTTTGCAACTGCAGGTCATGGTTCGAGTTTTCATGCCCCGCTTGAAGTTGCCAGAGTCCTGGCTCATTCAATTGGAAAAGGTGAACAAGCACGAGTTGAATTAGCAAAACTGCTAACGAGCCTTGGAGTTAAACTACCCGTTACTATGCCCGATTTTTCAACAAAAGAAAAAGCTCAGGAATATCTTGGTCTTGATATGAATAAATTCAAAAAAGAGAAAGAAGAATTTCTCTTAAACGTTGTTCCTGAATGGGATAAAAAAGCTGAAGAAAGACAAGGGAAGATGAAGTACTGAGAGACATGAGTAAGTTCAAGAGCAAGTGCAAGAGCAAGTGCAAGAAAGAAAAAGAAACTAAACCTTGAGTGAATTAAATATTTTTAAAAAATTATTTTGGGAGGTAGTCTGTTTTATCCGTAAGAACTAATAGAAATTATTTTTAGTCAGAACAATGATACTTCTTTCGGGTCTTATTTTATGATAAGTGTAAACATTTAATCTTAAGCAGAATATTATTTTGTCAGTATGTCTTTGAGAACTTTGCCATCGTATTCTTTAGGAATTGGAATACCAAGAAGCTGAAGAATGGTTGGAGCTAAATCCACAATATGTTTCTTTTCAAAGATTGAATTGCTCTTAATATTTTCCCCTGCGGCTAATAAAAATCCCTCTGGGCGATGGTTGCCGCTTCTGCCATCAAAATTAAATCCCGGCATGGGCATTTCAATCTCACCGTATTCTGAAGAAACAATTTTCTTGTAATGCGTAACGGGTTTAAATTTCCACTTTACAAGTAAATCCGGCAGATTCTTAAATCCTTTTCCTTCCTTAAAAAGCCTGTCGGTTCTTTCAACACTTTGAACAACAGGTTCTAATGTGTCCGTATCTTTAAATGTTTTTAGTCCATTAATTAATTTATTACAAAGTTGATCGTACTCTTCCCCGGGTTCTATTACTCCGTCTTTTTCCCTTCCGTTTAAATTGATTCTAATATATCCCTGGAGATCAGCCAGTAAACCAAAAGCTTTCGTGGCTGACCAATTGGTGCCACCCATCCTCCAATAAGCCGTCATTTTATCCTGCAGCCGGAGCGGCAGGCGCTTTTTAAAATTCGATCTCCACTCCATTGGGATCACATTTCTAATCTTTTTAAGATAAGAACCATTATTTGATTTTTTTTGAACATGTAAAATTTTCGAGATCATTTGCGGCAATAATTTTTCAGCGAGAGTTGTATTTACTCCCATGCCATGAAGAGAAAAAACCAGAACTGTAGTGTTATCATTTACACGGGTTAATATTTTTCCTACGGCTTCATCGGCAGAAATATAGATATCTCTTAAAGAATTCTTAAACAGAAGTTTTTGTTCATCTGAATAGCCGTCTGCTATATTTGTTACATCCCAGAATTTGTGTCCTCCTCTGTGAGTTGATGAAAAACAGCAAAGCGATAAATCCCATTCTTCGTTATTAATTAAAGTTTCAAAAAGTTCGGTCTCTTTTTGATTAGCTGTGATTAATTCTTCTTTTAGGTTTAATAAGTCGTTGATTCCCTGAAGTCCTCCTACCTCCTCACTAATAGGTGGGCTGCCAAAATTTTTTATGACCCAATTAATTTTTTCTTTTGGAAAAGATGATGCGGGATAAATCCTGTCGTGGGATGCCCAGCCGGAAATTTCTATTCCATTAAAAGTTGTTGGTGGAAAAGTTAAAGGGACATCTACTGCAATAACTTTAACGCTATTCCCAAGCCGCCTCCAGAATGGAACTGCCGAAAACCATTCGGGATTTGGGCGTTCATAATCCATTTTATCACTTTTCCACTGAAGGTAATGATAAAAGCCATGTTCGCCGGGAAGAGTACCTGTGTAAAAAGTCGGCCACACTGAACCTGCCAGCCAATCAGCAGTAGAATATAATCTTCCAAATGATCCCAGTGAACGTAATGAAGCTAAATTCTTTAAATATCCTTCATTCATCCACTTCTCAATTAAATCCGGTTCTGCTGCATCTATTGCTATTGCAAGAACTTTTTTAGTTGATGTCATTTAGAAAGATTTCCTTTCCGTTATTATTAATTGATTTGCGGGCAGCCCGAACAGCTAATATCGCAGATACGCCATCTTTGATCCCTGGATTAGCTTTTTTATTTAGCCGGACAAAATTAAAAAAATTTCTTAGTTGTGTTTCATAAGTTTCTTTAACCGGAGATGTTGTTCGCAATAGTTTTCGTTTTATTCTATCATTTAAATCAAGCA
>MGZZ01000034.1:6867-8228 GCA_001802795.1 Ignavibacteria bacterium GWC2_36_12
ACTTTTTATTTTTAATGATCTTATTGTTTTAGCTGAATGACCAACCTTACAGTGGATATTAATCTTTTCCGATACCCGAACATTTAATTCCAAATTCTTCATATCTAATGATTTTGCGGATACAGAAATTATTTCCTCATCAATAATAAACTTTATTAAGTCAAAAACATGTGGACCCAAATCGTCTAGGGGGTCGCTAACATAAGAAACAGGATTCCATTTGCTATAGTCGCCGGTAAAAACTATTTCTGCAAAATCAACACTGGAATTTTTCAACAATCTTTCTTTAAGATCAGCTACAGGTCTCCAATACCTATAATTGAAACCCATCATAAGCGATGCCTTTGAAGATGTTTCCTGATCGATCAATTCTTTTATTCCTGCCATCGATAAAGCCAGCGGTTTCTCAACCAATACGTATTTATCTCTTTTTAGAAATTCAGAAGATAAAGCAACGTGGGTATCCGGGGGAGTGCTTATTATGGCAGCATCAACTTCATTAATTATGTCAGAATTAATTGAACTGTATTGAACACAATTTTTAAAATTGTCAGAAATTAGTCTTCTTCTTTCTCCAATAGTATCCACGGCGGCTGTCAGATTGATACCGGGAAATTTTTGTAGAGCAGGCAAATAAATTAATTCGGCTGCTCTGCCGCATCCTATAATTCCGACATTTAGTGAATTCAACTTTTTCCTTTCAGTACTTCTTGATTACCTTTCCAAAAACCGAATACCCAGGCAGATAATCCTAAAATCAAGAAAGGGAAATAAAAAATAATTCTTGCTATACCAACCTGGTTCCATTGTAAAGTTCGTATGCAAATGATAATTAATCTCCTGAGTCCGAAAAGAACCGAATATAAAAGACTGCTTCGGAATCTATTTTGAACAGAAGAAATTCCTTGTTTTGAATATCCTCTGTAATATCCAAAGCTCACATGATGTTTTAAAAAACTAAAAATTTTTTTTCTTCCGCTGTGCTTTACTACCATCCTTTGATTAAAAGATATCCTGGCTTCATATCTTTTTATCAGAGTTTCACTAAGCTTTGAGTCCTCGCCAATATTAATCTCTTCCGGGAATCCTCCTGATTTGATGAATATTTCCTTTTTGATTCCGAGATTGCATCCGGGGAAATGATCAACGTTTTCTGACGTGCGGTGTTTCTGGAAATCTGCGAACTGTATCAGGTTATCAACTGAAGCAATGGGGTGGAAAGGATATAAATTAATTACCGGTCCTATAACCATTTCATCACCATTTTTTAAAGATGAATAAACTTCGTAAAGCCATGTCGATACCGGAATACAGTCAGCATCGATAAAAGCTAAAAGGTCTGTCTTCGAATTTTTTACACC